>DASUHV010000286.1:0-7786 GCA_036273355.1 Gaiellales bacterium | reverse complement strand
AGATACTGATCTTCGAAATAGATGAACTGCGACGCCTTGGCGATCGCCTTCAACAGCATCGCGTAGATGCCAATCTGCCCGGAGGCCCGGGGGCCGGAGTAGGTAGACGACTGGGCAGCCGCCTCCGAGATCAGTGCCGGCGCTGCCGGGTCCTTCTCCAAGAAGAAATCGTTGCCGATCTCGATGCGCTTGAGCGGAGTATTCAAGAGAGCCGCCCAGCCCAGGTGCGGCACGTCGATGCGGATCCGGTGCGCGTGGTTCACGACTTGCGTAGGCGGGCCCACCAGCGAGAGGGGGTTTGCGCGGCGTGGATTGCCATAGGTCGCGGCGGTCTGTGTGACGAAGGTACCTGGGCCTCTCGGCGGGATCGGGATTGAAGCCGGGTCGGGAAGCCACGACTTCTGTGACGGCAGACGCCTGCGAACCTCGGTGTGCTCGATCCAGCGGTCGAAGAACACCTGGTACAACTGCCGCACCGCCTGGCCGCCGGTGATCTTGCACTGCACCTCACACCAACGATCGGAGATGCGCGCGCGCTGTACGTCGGCCGTTCCGACATATGCGACCCACACAAGATCTTGCTTTCGGATGACAACCAGCTTCTGGTGGTGGGTGCCGTTCAGCCACAGGTAGCGAAAGTCGTTGATGACGGCGCCGTTCGAGAATGCAGCGTTCAGTTTCTGGGCGAGGTCGAAGTTCAGCCCGCGATAGCCGGCTGCGCTCCGCGGGCTGGGGTGCAGGTTCAGCAGCCCGCGAATCATCACCCCACGTGCATCGGCATCAGTCAGCAGGTCGAGCCACGTGCGATCCGTAGACAGGTCCGGGTCACGCCGCGCGAACGGCTTTCGCGCGGGCACGACAGCCGCTCGCGGCATCGGCGTACTCCCGATGTAGTCAGGCGGACTCTCGCCGGCGGGCGGCGTTCGGGCGACGTCGAACCCGACCCAGCAGACCAGCCCTGTGCTCCCTGAGGTGGCCTCGACTTCGCTGCGCAGGTCGGCGTAGTACTCCTCGGCATCCACGAAGAACGTCACTTGGGAATCGTGGACGACGCTGCTGACACCGGTCCGCACGTCGGTCGAAAACCACGCTTCGGCCCCGTTGCTCACACGCGCCCCTTCGTGTCGCCTGACACGACACCTCAAATCGGATCGTGCCAGCAGGCGTGGCGTGCGTCAAGACCCACGCCGGCGATGAGGCGGAGTTCGAACGGCCGGTACCGATGTGAAGCAGCTCAGCGGTGACGGCTCTCGTCGTGGCGGGGCAGCCCGTCGTCGGGGATCGGCTCCCATGGTGCGGCGTAGGCAACAAACTGCCGCACGCTGGGACGGATCCCGGGGTCCTCGTCGAACGTGCCCATCCGGATACCGATGGAGTCGGGGTGGCTGACATTCCGCCCGAACAGCGATGAGCCACAGCTGCCGCAGAACCACTTCTCGCCGCCGCCGGGCGGCTGCCACATCCGCAGCGCGTCCTCGCCCGCAACGATCCGAAATTCGCCGGGCGCGGGATGAGCGTTCGGCGACGCGGCTGCTCCGCTGCGCCGCTGGCAACGCTTGCAGTGGCAGTAGCTGGCTGCGACCAGCGGTGCGGTCACCTCGTATCGCACCGCCCCGCAGTTGCAGCCCCCGGTCAGTGGGAGGTCGGTCATCTCAGCCCTTCTGCCTTTCCGTCAGTTCGGTTGTTCCCGATATCGTGTCGCGGTGAGGGTCGCCGCGCTGTATGACATTCATGGCAACGCTCGGGCACTGGACGCGGTGCTCGCGGACGTGCCCGATTCAGGTGCTGACCTTATCGTGGTGGGCGGTGATGTGGTGGAGGGGCCGCAGCCGGTGGAGACGCTGGAGCTGTTGGACGCCGTCGTGATCCCGCTGGTCTGGGTGCGCGGGAACTGTGACCGCGATCCCAGCGAATGGGTGCGAGAGCGCGTCGGTGAGGAACGGGTTGCGTGGCTCGCCGGGTTACCCACGACCGTCACGATCGACGTCGACGGCATCGGCGCGGTCTGCTTCTGCCACGGGTCGCCGCGCAGTGACGAGGACATCGTCACGGCCGTCTCGACGGTGGCACGGGTCGAGCCGATGCTGGACGGCGTCGACGAGACCCTGGTCGTCTCCGGGCATACCCACGTCCAGTTCGACCGTGTGGTGGCGAACCGGCGGCTGGTCAACGCCGGCAGTGTGGGGATGGCGTACCAGGGGGAGCCCGGTTGGGCCTACTGGACGATGTTCGGACCGGCGGTGGAGCCCCGTCGCAGCGCCTTCGACGCCGACGCTCTGGCAACGGCGCTCCGCGAGAGCGGGTACCCGAATCCCGAGTGGTTCGAACCCGAAAGCGCCGAGCAGGCCGCAGCGGAATACGAGCAGATGGCCCAGGGGCAGCGCTGACCCCAACGCGGGGCCCGTGGTGCGGTCAGCCTCCCGTGAAGGTGGTGAGATGCGAACCCAGGTCGGGGGTTTTCCCCGCTGCGATGCGGCTCAAAGAGGACAAGACTGGTCGCATGTCCAACCTTCACCACATGCATTGTGACCAGGATCTGGCGGGGTGATCGAGATGCGACGCTTGCGCCGACTGCTCTGCTCCCACCACCAGACCGTCCACGCTTCCGCCGGCACTCGCTGCGCGTCCTGCGGTCAGCGAGTCTGACTCGCGCGCTTCACGCGGCCCCGGCCGCGTCGATCGCACGCATGAGCGTCGCCCGCTCCTGCTGCCACGCCGGCGTCGGCGCGGCGGCCACGATCACCGTCCGCCCGGACCGAGCCTGCGCGAGGCAGGCGATCTCGGTGTAGCGGGTGGTGCCGCTGGTGTAGGCGTCCTGCACGCACCGTGCCGCGACCCCTCCGCCGAGCCGGAGGTCGCCACGGCTGGCGAGCAGCCGCACGTTGCGATCTCCCTCCCCGCGGTTGTGGCTGAGGCGGAACCCGACCCATGAGCTGAGCTGCTCCTCCTCCGTCGCCGGCGTCGCGTTCAGATACGCCCGGGGATGATCGGCGTCGGCGCCCAGCACGAAGGTCGCCGAGCCGGGATCCCCGGATACACGACGCCACCCAGGAGGGGCCGCGAGGGCGGCCCCTCCTGCGGCGAGACGAACCGGCTGCCAGCCATGCGGCGCCGCCTGCGTTCTCAGCGAGGCGAGAACGCCGGCGCTCACGGTATGCCCGGCTGTCGCGGCCGAGCCGGCCGACCCGCAGGCCGAGGCCAGCAGGGCCACGATCAGTCCGGCCGCGACGATCGCGCCTCGAGTCACCGCGCGTGCGGTGTTAGAGGTCGCCATCGCCATCGCTCGGCCCGCCGAAGTTGTCGCTGTCGCCGTCGCCCCCGCCGTTCTGGGGGATCCCCGACGACGGTGCCTTGGCGGTCGGCGTGGACTTGCCGCCGCCATTGCCGCCACCACTCTTGGTCGTCGTGGACGGCGCCTTGGCGGTCGATGCCGGGGGCTGCGTGCTCACCGAGTGGGTGGAACTGGTTCCGCCGCTCTGCCCGGACGTGCCGCCGCAGGCCGCGGCCGCCATCGCAACCCCGAGCACCACTACCAGCAACTTGCTACGCATGATCGTCACCATTCCTCGTGTAGTCGTGATCACAGAATGGAACGAACTACGGCCGGGCGGCCGTGGCCGGATGTGCCGCTCACAGAATCCGCCAATCTGGGCGCCGTCGTGGTGTTACGCCACCGCGTAGAGCGGCCACTGTCCCGGGACGCCTTTCAGGTTGCGCAGGCCGCGCTCGGCGAACTCGAGGCCGGATCCGGCGACCAGGTCCCGGACGGTTCCCGAGACAAGCACCTCCCCACTGTCGGCTTCGGCAGATATACGTGCGCCGATCACCACCGCGAGGCCCGCGAGCTTGCTCTCGTGCACCTCGCACTCACCGATGTGGATGCCGATTCGGGTTTCGAGACCGAGCGGTTCGAGCCCTGCCACGATTGCCTGACCGCATCGGATCGCCCGCGCCGGCCCGTCGAAGGTCGCGAAGAAGCCGTCTCCGGCCGTGTCGCGCTCTTCCCCGCGGAATCGCGCCAGTTCGCGCCGCACCACAGCGTGGTGGCGGGCCAGCAGGTCGCGCCATGCACGGTCTCCGAGGCTGGCCGCGCTCTTGGTGGAGGCCACGATGTCGGTGAACATGACCGTTGCCAGCACGCTGTCGGGAACCTCCGGAGCCGCCTGGCCGGAGGCAAACTCCGCAACCAGGTCGGTGACCTCCGGAGAGAGGTAGATCTCGAGGTAGTCGTCGCCGCTGACCAGCATCGTTTGCGACGAGGGGATGCGCGCAGCAACGTCAAGGGCGTTGGCCCGGTCAGACGTGCGATGCAGCACCACCGTTGGTACGCGTACGGCCGGCAAGACATCGCGCAGGTCGGTCTCTTCGAAGGCACGGTTGAGGGCATACGCCACCGCTGGGCTAGCGCCTATACGGAGGTAGTTCGCGAACCAGCGCCGCTCCTCCTCGCTTGGAAACAGGCTCGGACACCCCTCGCGCATGATCTCGTCGGACAACGCATCGGTTCCCCAGCGATCGCGGAGATCAGCGAGCGCGGCGATGCTATCTGGGTCTTCGAGCCCATGGCCGCAGGCCCGGGGATGGAACAGCGCCAACGCAGCGGTCCGCTCCGGATAGGTCGCCGCGTACAGGGCGGCCATGCCACAACCTTCGTGGGAGGCAAGGATCACCGTCCTGGCCGACCCTGCTGCGTCCAACACGGCGTGGAGATCCTCCATCCGAGTCTCCAGGGTGGCGAACTGGCCGCCGTGGTCGGACAGGCCGGTGCCACGCTTGTCGAACAGGATCAGCCTGAAGCGGGAGGACAGCTGGAGGTAGAAGTCACGCCACCTCGGATATTCCCACCCATAGACGAGGTTCGACATGTAGTCGGGCACGTAGACCAGGTCGGTGTCTCCCTCACCCACGACCTGGTAGGCGATCGCGACTCCGCCGCTCCGCGCATACTGGATCTCCCTCCCCGCCACGCGCCGCATTGTCTCCAAGAGCAGTCCTGGTGGCAACCAGCGGACATCCGCGAAACGATCTGCTCCTCAGGCAGGTCGTGCCAGCACGAACACCACGTCACCCAGCCAGCCCACCGGCACCCGCGGATCGACCACCTGTGTCACGTGCTGCGCGGCCCGGCCGGCGGCGCCGTGGCTGGAAGCGAGCCGCCCGGCGATGTAGGAGGCGTGAAACGTGCGAGGCACGACCCGCCATTCCACCATCGTGAAGCCGGCTTTGTGCAGCATCATGTCGAGCGTCTCGGGGGTGAAGTAGTGGAGATGCGGCCGGATGAACCACGGCCAACTGCCGTGGCGCATCCGCGCATGCAGGCCGGCCACGTTCACTGTTGACAGCGCCAGCATGCCCTCGTCGTGGAGCACGCCGCGCAGCCGGCGAAGCGTGTCCAGCGGATCCACCAGGTGCTCGAGCACGTCCAGCATCACCACCGCGTCGCGGCTGCCCGGCTCCGCGTCGAGGGTCTCGACCGTCCCCTGTTCCAGATCGACGTCGAACAACCGCCTGCCGGTCTCGACCGCCCAGTGACTGGGCTCGATGCCCTTCGCATCCCATCCCGCCTGCTCGGCGACCGACAGGAAGAGCCCCGCATTCGAGCCCACCTCGAGCAACCGCCGGCCGGGCAGCAGGTAGCCGTCCAGCCGGTCGATCACCCACCGGAACAGCTCGCGCCGCCCCTGTTCCTCGGACAGGTACTGCTCGTCCACCATCGCCGTGTAGTTCTCGACGATCCGTTCCGGCGTGTCGGCCGGCCGTGAGCTGGTCATCCCGCACTCCAGGCAGCGGACGATGTCGTCGTGGCGGGCGAGGCCGCCGCTGGTGCATGAGAACTCGCTGACCGATGTCTCGCCGGTGACGTTGGCCGGATACAGCAACGCCGCCTCGGTGGAGCCGCAGAGCACGCACGTGTGCTCGACACGTCCGCGGAGCGACGGGCGCCGCTGGCGCGCGCCGGAGAAGGTGACGGCCGAGCGGCGGCCGCGGCGTCCGCGCGTCGCGGTGCGCCGCCCGCAGTAGGCCAGGGTGTGCGCGACGTAGCGCAGCGACCTGGCGACCGAGATCGACGATGACTCCTTCGTGTAGCGCGTCTCGATCGGCACCTCGACGACGCGCTGGCCGGTGGTGACGGCGTCCACGATCAGCTGTGAGTCGAACACGAAGTCGTCGCTGTAGCGCAGGATCGGCAGCTCCAGCAGGCAGCGGCGCGTGTACGCACGGAGCCCGCTGTGCAGCTCCGTGAACCGCGAGCCCAGCATCAGGTTCTCGAGCGTCGTTGCGGTGCGATTGCCAAGGTACCGGTACAGCGGCATGCCGCCACCGCGCGGGTCGGAGAGACCGGCGAAGCGTGAGCCGAACGTCATGTCAGCCCGTCCGGCCAGCAGCGGCGCGATCAACAGCGGCACGGCCGTGGGGTCGTACTGGTAGTCGGGGTGCAGCATCACCACGATGTCGGCGCCGTGCTCCAGCGCCCGCCGATAACACGTCTTCTGGTTGCCGCCGTAGCCACGGTTCTCGTCGTGGACGTAGACGGTGATGTTGAGCTTGCGGGCGACTGCGACGGTTTCGTCGCCGCTGGCGTCGTCGACCAGGATCAGCTCATCCGCGATCCCGACGGGGATGTCGGCGACGGTGCGCTCGAGCGTGTCGGCCGCGTGGTACGCGGGCATGGTGATAACGACCTTGGTCATAGGCGGCCGCGCTGCGGGCCGGCGTGATCATACCGGCGAGGAAAGATCCGCCATCCCTTCAGACGACCATGCCGTGATGCCGCTGTGCATGAGCAGGACCACGCCGGCCGCGGTCGTGGGGATGTACCAGATCGCCTGCATGATGATGGAGAACGCGAGCGCCTCGGCCTGGCCGACGCCGAACAGCGCCATGCCCGAGACGCAGAGCCACTGGAAGGTGCCCACGAACCCCGGCGACGATGGGATGGCGGCGCCCAGGTTGATGACCGTGGTGAGGAACGCGATCTCGAGCGGCGACACGCCGATGCCGAGCGAGTCGGCCACGAGCCAGGCCGCGAATGCCCAGCAGCTCCAGCCGACGGCCGTGAACGCCATCACCACCACCGCGTCGCGCCGGTTGACGAGCGCGCCCGTGCCGTGCACCAGTCCGCTCAGCTGCCTGCCCGGCCGTGACCGGCGCAGCCGGTCGAGAACGCGCGCGGGTGCAAGCCGCTGTCCGCCGGTGTGCAGCCGCGCGACCGCCAGCACGAGGCACAGCAGCCCGCCGACCACGAGAGCGGCCAGGAACACATGCCGCAGCCACGATCGGTGCGGGACGAACGGAAAGATCACGCTGAACGCCAGCACCAGGAACAGGACGTCGGATGAACGGTCGACCAGCACCGTCGAGAAGGCGCGGTTCTGGGGGATGCGGGCGGCGCGGCCCAGCCAGTAGCCGCGCATCAGCTCGCCCGGTCGGCCCGGGATGACGTTGTTCACCGCCACGCTCGCGATCACCAGCCGCAGGAAGCTGCGCCAGCGCATCCGAGCCGAGCGGCGCGTGATCCAGCGCCAGCGCGCCGCCTGAACCGAGTAGATGCCGCCGATCAGGGCGACCGCCCCGGCCACCGGCAGCGGGTCGGCCCGGCGCAGGGCGTCCGCGACCTCTCCGGGGCGCAGGCCGCGCACCGCCAGGAACATGAAGATCAGGCTGAGCGGCACGCCGACCAGCAACCCGATCGTGATGTTCCGGCGAAACAGCCGCGGGCCTGCGATCACCTGCCCGTCTTGCGGAGCGGCCGAGCTGCTGATCGGCGGTTCGACGGGAGACACCG
>DASUHV010000285.1:0-2134 GCA_036273355.1 Gaiellales bacterium | reverse complement strand
GTCAACCGCTCGCCGCCGGGCTGCATGCGGCAGGCGACGTCCGCCTGCACGGTGCGGCTGATCAGCGACGTCTCCGCGGGCATCTCCTCGGTGTGCGGCCCCTCACGCAGCCCGGCGTTGAGCGGGATGGTGGTGATGCCGATCTCGTTGAGGATGCCGGGTAACACGCTGGACACCTGGCTGTAGTCGTAGTCGACCAGCAGGCGCAGGTTGGCGTCGCGGATGGCGTCGACGTTGACGCTCTTGAGCAGGTGCTCTGTGTAGTCGGGCACCGCCTCCATGTACTCGATGTCGCCCATCTCGTAGAACGCGGAGCGACGGAAGTCTTCACGGAAAAACAGATTCTCCAGCCGCCGTTCGTCGCGCTTGTCGATCTGCAGCCCGTCGCCGTCGAAGAAGCGGATGTCGGCGCTGCGCTGGTCCACCGGCGACACCAGGATCTGCATGCCCGCGTCGCAGTGCGCGCTGCGGATGGCGAACTGCGTCACCGGCACCGGCAGCTCGCGAACGTCGCGCACCTTGCCCGATGCGCTGAGGATGCCGCTGACCATGGCTCGCTTGATCATCCGCGACGACCGCGCGTGGTCTCTGGCCACCGCGATCCAGGAGCCGCGCGGCAGCGTGGCCGCGAATGCGGCGCCCAGACGCGCGCAGAACTCCGGGGTCAGCTCGACGTTGATCAGCCCGGTGAGGCCGAATGACGAGAACAGCCCGCGCCGCCACTCGCCTGCCCAGATCACCGAGTCGCGCACGGTCGACCCCGGCTCGATCTCCTTGTGCGGCCAGATCTTCACCCCCGCTCGGATGCGCGAGCCGCGGCCCACCACGCAGTCGTCGCCGATGACCGCGTTCTCTTCGATCAGCGTGTTGTTCTTCACGGTGACGTTGCGGCAGAGGATGGTCTGGCGCAACCGGCAGTTCTCACCAACGTACGAGTGCGGCCAGATGATGCTGTTGCTCACCTTGGAGTTGTCGTCGATCACGGTGAACTTGTCGATCACGGCGTGGTCGTTGATGAACGCGCCCGCCTTGAGCTTGACCTCCTCGCCGATGAAAGCGCGGCCCTCCAGTTGCACGCCGATGCCGAACTCGACGTCGTTGCCAATCCACATGTCCCCCTCGCGCCGTCCGGGGATGTGGCACTTCACCAGGCTGTCGAGTGCATCCCAGTTGGCCTGCATGTACGACTGGATCGAACCGATGTCGCACCAGTAGCCCTCCGCGCTGACGCCGTGCAACGGCTGGCGCTTGCGCAGCATCACCGGGAACACGTCCTGCGACCAATCCATCTTGGTATCGGCCGGGATCAGGTCGAGCACCTTGGGTTCGATCACGTAGATGCCGGTGTTGGCCTGGTCGCTGAACACCTCTCCCCAGGACGGCTTCTCGAGGAAGCGCTTGACGCGGCCGTCCTCGTCGGTCACCACCACGCCGTACTCCAGCGGGCGCTCGACGGAGTGCAGCACGATGGTGGCGTCGGCCTCGCGGCGCCGGTGCTCCGCGATCATGTGCGTGAGATCGATGTCGGTGAGCGCGTCACCGCTGATCACCAGGAAGGTGTCGTCGAGCAGCTTGCCGGCGTTGCGCACGCTGCCGGCGGTGCCCAGCGGGCTGTCCTCGACCACGTAGTCGATGTTCATGTCCAGCTCGCTGCCGTCGCCGAGCCGGTTGCGGATCTCCGAGCCCAGGTAAGCGAGCGTCAGTACCACGTCGCGGATGCCGTGCTGCTTGAGCAGGCGCAGCACATGCTCCACCACTGGCGTGCCGACCACCGGCACGAGCGGCTTGGGGTACCGGCTGGTGAGTGGCCGCAACCTGGAGCCTTCGCCGCCGGCCATCACCACGGCTTTCATCAGATGTCTCCGATTGACGAGGGAGCGGCCCCCCATCATATGCGCGGGCCGGAAGGAGGTCCCGCTTGATTTTCGGAACGACGGCCCAGCTCCAGCAGGTCGACCGGGGCCTGCTCACCGCTGACCCGAAGGCCGGCAGCGGCCAGCAGCACGGCGGGAACCTGGTGGCTCACCCCAGGATCTGCCGCGTGGAAGACGGTCACCGCATGAGGTGACACGCGGCGGAGCAGCGCCAGGGCAGCGGCGGACTCCCACTCGTAGCCGTGCACCTGGTCGGGGTG
>DASUHV010000284.1:0-22914 GCA_036273355.1 Gaiellales bacterium | reverse complement strand
GACGCGATCACGCCGGCCGGCGTGCCCGGCATGCCGCAGCCCCAGGGGTGACGCCGATCGACCACACAGCCACCAGCACGCATCCGCTCGACCCGCTCAGCCCCGACGAGCTAGAGCGCTCGGTGGTGGCGCTGCGTGGCGCCGGCCTGGCCGAGCTGGGGTCGCGGGTGATCAGCGTCGACCTGCTGGAGCCGGCTAAGGCCGCGCTGCGCGCCTGGCGCGAGGGCGGCGCGGTGCCCGAGCGCGAGGCGCTGGCGGTGGTGCTCGACATCAGCGGCGAGGCACGGGAGTGCACGATCGCCCTCGCCGGCGACACGATCACCGGCACCCGGTCGCTCGCCGGCATGCAGCCCGCGGTCAGCATGGACGAGTACTTCGAGGCCGGCGCGGCCTGCCGGCGGGATGCCGGCTACCGGGAGGCGCTGGCCCGGCGCGGGATCGAAGGCGACCAGGTCGAGCTGGTGCACATCGAGCCGTGGACCGTAGGCAGCTTCGAGCAAGGCCCGCGGCGGATGGCGCGCTGCCTGTCGTGGCTGCGATCCTCGCTCGACGACGTCAACCCCTACGGCCGGCCGCTGGGCGGGCTGGTGGCGCTGGTCGACCTGACCGAGATGCGGGTGCTGCGGATCGACGACCACGGGACGCTGCCCGTGCCCGACGGCGACTGGGACTACCGCGAGGGCGGGGGCGACGGCTACCGCGACGACCAGCGCCCGATCGAGATCACGCAGCCCCAGGGTCCCAGCTTCACGCTGCACGGCCGCGAGCTGCGCTGGCAGAGGTGGCGGCTGCGGGTCGGCTTCTCGCACCGCGAGAGCCTCGTGCTGCACGAGATCTCCTACGAGCAGGACGGCGAGGTGCGGCCGATCTGCCACCGCGCGTCGATCGCGGAGCTGGTCATCCCCTACGGCGACCCGAACCCGACCGTGCACTTCAAGAACGTGTTCGACATCGGCGAGTACGGCGTCGGCCCGCTCGTGAACGCGCTCGAGCTGGGCTGCGACTGCGTCGGCGACATCACCTACCTGGACGCCGCCTGCGTCAACAGCCGCGGTGAGGTGGACGTGCTGCCAAACGCGATCTGCATCCACGAGGAGGACTACGGGATCCTCTGGAAGCACCACGACGACAACACCGGCCGCACCGATGTGGCGCGGTCGCGGCGCCTGGTGATCTCGTGCATCACCACCGTCGGCAACTACGAGTACGGGTTCTTCTGGTACCTGTACCAGGACGGCGGCATCCAGTTCGAGGGCAAGCTGACCGGGATCGTGCTGACGGCGGGGGTGCCGGCCGGCGAGCCGCAGCACCACGCGACCGAGGTCGCGCCGGGGGTCGCCGCGGGCTATCACCAGCACTTCTTCACCGCCCGGCTGGACATGGACGTGGACGGCGAGCGCAACGTGGCGTTCGAGGTCGACTCCGCGCCCGAGCCGGCCGGCCCCGACAACCCGGAGGGATCGGCCTTCACCACCCACCGCCGCACGTTCCAGCGCGAGTCGCAGGCGAAGCGCGACGTGGCCCCGCTGCAGGCGCGGCGCTGGCGGGTCGAGAACCCGGCCCGCACCAACCGCATGGGCGAGGCCGTCGCCTACGAGCTGGTGCCGGGCGACAACGTGGCGCCGATGGCGCTGCCCGGCTCGCAGTTCCGGCGCCGGGCCGGCTTCCTCGACCACCACCTGTGGGTGACCCCCTACCGCCGCGACGAGCGGTTCCCCGCCGGCGAGTACCCGAACCAGCACGAGGGCGGCGACGGGCTGCCGCGCTGGACGGCGGCCGACCGCGCGCTCGAGAACGAGGACGTGGTGCTGTGGTACTCGTTCGGCGCACACCACATCCCGCGCCTGGAGGACTGGCCGGTGATGCCCGTGGCCTACTGCGGGTTCCACCTGCGGCCGGTCGGGTTCTTCGACCGCAGCCCGGCCCTGGACGTGCCGCCCCCGCACGGCGCGGACTGCAACCACCGTTGACCGGAGCGCACGGGCTGCTCGAGCAGCTGGTCGCGTTCCCGAGCGTGGCCGGGCGGCCGAACGACGACATCGCGGAGTTCATCTCCGGCTGGCTGCGGGGCCACGGCGTCGACTGCGCGGAGGTGCAAGGCGACGGCGGACGCGTGAACCTGCTGGCGTCGACCGGCCCCGCCGGCGGCGGCGTGCTGCTGGCGGCGCACATGGACGTGGTCGAGGTCGAGGGCCAGCCGTGGAGCGGCGACCCCTGGCGCCTGCGCCGCGACGGCGACCGCCTCGTGGGACGCGGCAGCGCCGACATGAAGGGGTTCCTCGCCTGTGCGATGCGGACGATGGCGGATGCGACGGCGCTCGAGCTGCGAGAGCCGCTGCGGCTGGCGGTGTCCACCGACGAGGAGATCGGCTGCGTGGGCGTGCGCGACCTGCTGCCGGCGGTCGCGGCGCTGCCGCAGCGGCCACGCGCCTGCCTGGTGGGTGAGCCGACCGGGATGCGTATGGTGACGGCGCACAAGGGCAAGCTGGCGCTGCGCGCAACCCTGCACGGCAGCGCCCGCCACTCGAGCGAGGCGCCGCTCGCGGACAACGCGGTCGAGCACGCCGCCGAGCTGGTGCTGGCGCTGCGCGACCGTGGCCGCGAGCTCGCGGACGGCCGGCGCGACCAGCGCTTCGCGATCCCCCACTCCACCATCTCGATCGGCCCCATCCACGGCGGCCGCGCGCTGAACGTGGTGCCCGACCACTGCACGGTCGAGTTCGAGGTGCGCAACCTGCCCGGCGAGGATCCGGCGTTGCTGCTTCCCGGCACCGGCAACGCCGAGATCGAACGGCTCGCCGCCTACCCGGCCCTGGACGGCGAGGCCGGCGCTCTGGGCGACCTGCTCGGCGTGCCCGCGGGGGACGCGATCGGCTTCGGCACGGAGGCCGGGCTGTACGCACAGCTGGGCATCGCCACCGCCGTCTGCGGGCCGGGTGACATCGGCGACGCCCACCGTGCCGACGAGTCGGTCGCGATCGAGCAGCTGGACGCGTGCTCCGCAGCGCTGGGCCGCCTGCTGACGCATCTGACATAGGGATCTCCCCGACGCCGGCGTGACCGCCCGCGGCACATGATCGGGGCGGCGGCCGCCGGCCGTCGCGACCTGGAGGAGGTCTGAGATGAGCCAGAGATGGGTGCGGACGGCGCTGGTCGCCGCCTGTGCGCTCGCCTACCTCGTGGTGTGGGCGGGAACGGCCGAGGCGGCGACGCCCCGGCAGCTGTTGCATCGCTACCAGCCGGTGACGGTGCTCGATCCGCTGGAGCAGTTCGCGCCGACGGAGGTGAACGGGTTCGTGAACGACTCGGTGCTGGAGATCCAGACGGCACCGGGCGTGTGGAGCGTGGCACAGGCGAACCCGACGTTGGCGACGCTGCCAACACAGCCGGCACAGAGCTGCATCGATGCCGGCCTGGGAGGCGACTGCTACCGCCTGAACCAGGCGGCCTGCTCACCGGCAGATGGTACCGCCGGCGTTGCCTGCTACAGCAACTCTGAACAGGCGGGTGATCCGCGCAGCGGCGTGTACGGGCGGGTCGTCCGCAAGCCGCACAAGACCGTGCTCGAGTACTGGTACTTCTACTACGACGACTTCTACTCGTACAACTACCCGCCGGACGACCTGTTCTGGCAGGCGCACGAGGGTGACTGGGAGGTCGTCAGCGTGGTGCTCGACCGCGGCACCCAGCAGCCGCTGTACGCGGCGTATAGCCAGCACTGCACGGGCGAACGGCGGGCCTGGGACGACGTCGAGCGGTCGGGCAGCCACCCGGTCGATCACGTCGCGATCGGGTCGCACGCGAACCAGTTCGAGGCCGGCAGCCATCCGGTTGCCACGCAGTGCATCCCGCCGGCCGCGCTGCAGATCCTTGCGGCGAGCGGCCTGCCGGCGCCCGTCGACCGCTCCGGTGCGGGACAATCGTTCGGGCCCGCGTCGGTCGCCGGGGTGAATCCGACCGCGATCCGCAGGGTCGGTTCCAGGCGGCCCGCCTGGATCCGGTTCGCGGGGACATGGGGCGAGGACCAGGTGTTCCACGCTCCGCCTCCGATCGGCACGCAGGTGTTCCTCACCTCGCCGATCTCGCCTCCCTACCAGCAGGTGTGGAAGCTGCCACTGAGGACGTTCGCGCAGTGGCCCGTTGGATGAGGCAGGCACGGTGCGGGTGTCCGGTCAACCACGGGCCGGGCACCCGCACATGGTAGGCTGCGGCGCTTCCGCGGCCACGTTTTCGAGAGGTAGACGAGATGATCAACAAGCTCCTGGCAGTCGCCTTCATCGCCCTCGCAGTGGCCGCATCCGGGTGCGGCAGCTCGAGCTCGTCGTCCAGCTCGGCGCCGCCGGCCAGCTCCGGCGGAGCAGCCGACTGCTCGCCGGCCAGCCTGCAGACGCTGACCTCCGGGAAGCTCACGATCGGCACCGACAACCCCGCGTACTCGCCGTACTTCACCGGCGGGCCTGGACACTCGTGGTCGGGCAAGTACAACAACGACCCGTACACGGGCAAGGGCTTCGAGGCCGCGGTCGCCTACGCGGTGGCCGAGAAGATGGGCTTCACGAAGGATCAGGTGACGTGGGCCGTCACGCACTTCGACCAGAGCTTCGCGCCCGGGCCGAAGAACTTCGACTTCTACCTGGCCCAGGTCTCGATCCGGCCGAAGCGCGCCGAGAACGTCGACTTCAGCCTGCCGTACTACCGCGCCAACCAGGCTGTGGTGGCGCTGAAGGGCACCCCGATCACCTCGGCGACGACGCTGGCCGACCTCAAGAAGTACAAGCTGGGCACGCAGGTGGGCACCACCAGCTACGACTTCATCACCGGCACGATCCAGCCCAGCCAGCAGCCGTCGGCGTTCAACACCACCAACGACGCGATCCATGCGCTGCAGGCCGGCCAGATCGACGGCATCGTGGTCGATCTGCCGACCGCGTTCTACATGACCGCGGTGCAGATCCCCAAGAGCACGGTGGTCGGGCAGTTCCCGACATCGCCGGGCGGCGACCAGTGGGGGCTGGTGATGACGAAGGACAGCCCGCTGAAGGCGTGCGTGGACAAGGCCATGGCCGCGCTGACGGCGGACGGGACGCTCGCGAAGCTGCAGCAGACCTGGCTGTCCGACAAGGTCAGCGCCCCGGTTCTCCAGTAGCGGCGTGAACCGGGCCAACGGCAGCGACCGGGCCCGACGCGGGTCTCTGCTGCAGATCAGCAGCGTGTGGGTGGCCGTGGCCAGCACCGTGGTGGTGTTCGCGGCGCTGGCGCTGATCATCGTCAACGCCCCCGGGTGGCCGAAGGTCAAGCACGCCTTCTTCGACCCGGCCGAGTTCCGGGCCTACTTCGCCACGATCGGCCACGCGTTCGTGCTGAACATCAAGATCTTCCTGGTGGCCGAGGTGCTGATCCTGACCCTGGCGATGGTGCTGGCCGTGCTCCGCAGCCTGCCGGGCCCGGTGTTCCTCCCGATCCGGCTGCTGGCGATCGGCTACACCGACCTGTTCCGCGGCATCCCGACCATCCTGCTGGTGCTGCTGTTCGGGTTCGGCATCCCCACCCTGCAGCTGTCGCACGTCACGCGCGATCCGGTGTACCTGGGCGCGGCGGCGCTGGTGGTGATCTACACCGCGTACGTGTCGGAGGTGTACCGGGCCGGCATCGACTCGGTGCACCCCAGCCAGGAGGCGGCGGCCAGGTCGCTGGGGCTGACGCGCGGGCAGACGATGCAGACGGTGATCCTGCCGCAGGCGGTGCGGCGCGTGATCCCGCCGCTCCTGAACGACTTCATCGGGCTGCAGAAGGACACGGCGCTGATCTCGGTGCTGGGCCCGGTCGAGGCGCTGCAGCGGGCGAACCTGGGGTCGGCCAGCGAGTTCAACTACACCCCCTACGTGGTGGCGGCGTTCTTCTTCGTGCTGATCACGGTGCCGCAGGCACGGCTGACCGACTGGCTGATCGCACGCGACCGCAAGCGGCAGATGGCGGGCGGGCGGGTGTGAGCAACGCAATCCCGGCGCTGGTCTGCACCGACGTGCACAAGTCGTTCGGCAAGCTGGAGGTGCTGAAGGGCATCGACCTGTCGGTGGACGAGCACGAGGTGATCTGCCTGATCGGCGCCTCCGGATCGGGGAAGTCGACGCTGCTTCGATGCATCAACCTGCTGGAGCCGATCAACAGGGGCAGCATCCAGGTCGCCGGCCAGGAGATCACGGCGCCGAACGTGGACGTGAACCAGGTGCGGCGCGGGATCGGAATCGTGTTCCAGGCGTTCAACCTATTCCCGCACATGTCGGTGATGGGCAACGTCACGCTGGCGCCGCGCAAGGTGATGGGGCTGTCGCGGTCGCAGGCCGACGCAGAGGCGGTGGAGCTGCTCGACCGCTTCGGGCTTGCCGACAAGCGCGACGAGTACCCCGACCGGTTGTCGGGAGGGCAGCAGCAGCGGGTGGCGATCGTGCGGGCGCTGGCGACGCATCCGCAGCTGATGCTGCTGGACGAGGTCACGAGCGCACTGGACCCGGAGCTGGTGGCCGAGGTGCTGAACGTGATCCGGGAGCTGGCGGCGGGCGGGATGACGATGCTGATCGCGACCCACGAGATGGGTTTCGCCCGCGACATCGCGCGCCGCGTCTGCTTCCTGGACGAGGGCGTATTGCTGGAGCAGGGGCCGCCCGAGCAGATCTTCAGCTCACCCCGCGAGGAGCGCACCCAGCAGTTCCTGCAGCGCATCATCGAGGCCGGCCGCATGTGAGAAGCCGGGCAATGGGCCGTTGGTAGACTGCGCCGCCGGGGCCGTTAGCTCAGCTGGTAGAGCAGGGGACTCTTAATCCCAAGGTCGTAGGTTCGATCCCTACACGGCCCATGCTCGTTTGCCCTCTAGCCACGGGGGTATCAGAGGTCCGCCCGCCGCTGACATCCACACGGCCGGCCGCACCGTAGGGCGTCCGGGCGGTTGGTAATCCAAACTCGACGGTCCGGGCAAAACGGGGGTACAGTGGTCGGAGGTTCCAGAAAATCGGGGGGCACATGAGGTATCGAATGCCGGTTGTGGGCAGGCGCGTGGTCGTGGTTGGCTTTGCCGTGCTCGCGGCCAGTCTGTGGGTGACGAGCGCGCTGGGCGCGTCGACGAATCTGTCCGGAACCGTCACGGCCGGCGGCACCCCCTACACGAAGAGCATCCCCGTCTCCCAGGCCGGCCAGATCAGCGCCACCATCTCCTGGACGTCGCCCTCGGCCGTGCTCACGGTCGCGGTCGTCAATCCGTCCGGGGTCCAGGTGGCCCTGAATGGGACCAACGCGAACCCCAAGACGGTCAACTTCAACGCCACCGACACCGGCACCTACAAGATCCGCGTCAAGGCCAAATCGGGCAGCTCCGCCTTCACCGGCACCGTCACGTACCCGGGCATCGCCCTGCCCACCTTCGCCGCCCAGATCGGCAGCGGATCCACCGGGCACGCCACCGTCTACCCGTCCGGCCTCGACGTCGGCCCCGACGGCACCATCTACGTGGCCGACACCGGCAACGACCAGATCGCCGCCTACTCGCAGTCCGGCACGCTGCTCTGGCGCAAGGGCGCCCGTGGCGTCCGCACGCCCGGCAACTTCGCCAACCCGCGCGACCTGACCTACCTGAACGGCGACCTCTACGTCGATGACACCGGCAACAACCGCGTCCAGGTGCTGGATGCCTCCAACGGCAGCACGATCGGCTCGCCCTGGACCGGCCTTCCCTCCACGCTCGGCATCACCGCCGGCAAGGACTCGACCGGCAACAACATCATCCTGGTCAGCGAGGACACGTCCAACAAGATCGCCGTCTACTCGACGACGGGCACGCTCAAGTGCACCATCCCGGTGCCGGTGCTGAACGGCAAGACGGCGTTGCCTCGCGACGCCGCCACCGACGCCGCCGGCAACATCTACGTGGCCGCCTACCAGCAGGACCACGTCGACAAGTTCCCGCCCGTCGTCGGAAACACGTGTCCGCAGAGTGTGAACGGCGGCTGGGGCACGTCAGGCAACGGCCCGCTGCAGTTCAAGCGCCCCTACGGCGTGGCCGTCGACGCCAGCGGCCACGTCTTCGTGGCCGACTCCGACAACGAGCGCATCCAGGAGTTCAACGCCACGGGCACGACGCTGATCGCGACCTACGGCGACAAGACGCCCGCCAACGGCGGCAGCGGCGACTTCTTCCAGCTCCGCCGCGTCGCGGTCGCAAACGGCCAGGTCTACGGCGCCGACCTGTGGGGATTGCACATCGACCGCTTCACCGCGCCCGGCCCGACGCCGGCCCAGACCTACCCGGCCATGTTCTCGGCACCGCCGCAGGGCTTCTTCAACGAGCCCTCCGGCATGACGTTCGACAACGCCGGCAACCTGTACGTGGCCGACAGCGTCAACCAGCGCATCCAGCAGTTCACGCCGGGCGCCGACGGCGCGACGTGGTCGAAGGGCGCGATGTGGGGCGCCCGCGGCTGGGGCGCCAGCGACCTGAGCGGCTTCAACTGGCCGCGCGACATCAGCTACGCGCCGTCCACGAACACGCTGTGGGTGGCGGACACCAAGAACAATCGGCTGCTCGAGTTCCACACGGACGGCAGCTCCACCAGCAACTCCATCATCGTCGGCGGCGCGCTGACCTGGCCCTACGCGGTCGACGCCAGCGGCGGCAGCCTGATCGTGGCCGACACCTTCGCCAACAAGGTCGAGAGCTGGACCGGCTCGACGGTGAACTGGTCGACCACCACGGCCAACGGCATCGCGCTCAAGAACCCCTACGACGTGGCCGTCGCAGAGGGCATCGTCTACGTGGCCGACGCCGCCAACAAGCGCATCGTCGAGCTGAACGCCAACACCGGGGCCTACATCGCCACCGTCGGCACCGGCTTCCTGCACTCGCCCCAGGGCGTGGCGATCGATCCCACCAACGGCAACATCTGGGTGTCGGACACCAGCTTCAACAAGCTGGTCGAGTTCCCCGCCGCCGGCGGCGCCCCGATCCAGACGGTGAGCGCGCCCAACGGCGCCTTCAACCACCCGACGCACCTCGACGTGCATGTGGACGCCGCGGGCAACGCCTACCTGTACGTGGCTGACGTCTACAACGACCGCGTCGTGATCCTCAACCTGAACGAGGGCCCATGACCCGTGCGCTCCGCAGCCGCTGGCGCGCACCGCTGGCCGCGCTTGCCGTGGCCGTGACGGGGCTGACCCTGGTCTCCGCCGCCGGTGCCGCGCCCACCGTCACCTTCCAGCAGTCCTACGGCTTCAGCGGTCCGGCCGGCCTCTACGCCTACGGCATGGAGTGGGACGCGTCCGACAACACGATCCTGGTCGGCGACTACTGGAACTACCGCGTGCAGCGGTTCTCGGCCACCGGCACGCACCTGGCCACCTACCCCGACGTGACCGGCCCCAAGGCCAACGGCGGCATCGCCAGCGCGCCCTACGACATCGCCTCCGACCCGACCGATCCGGTCGGCGGCGGCTCCTCGTTCTGGGCGGCCGACCAGGGCAGCTCCAACTTCGCGGAGTTCTCGCACTCCGGCGCCTGGCTGCAGACGATCGGAAAGCAGCAGTCCACCGTCACCGGCACCGACGCCACCCATCCCGGCCACAGCTACGCCTTCGGCTGCGGTAACGGCCAGATGAACGTGCCCACCCACATCATGGTCGACACGGTCGCCTCCAACCACTTCCTGTACGTGTCCGACCCGGCCTGCCGGAACGTCTACATCTTCGACCACCAGGGCGTGTTCCAGGGCCAGCTGGACTGGACCGGCTCGGGCGTGGGCACGCCGATCCCGCGCGGCCTGGCCGAAGACGCGGCGGGCAACATCTACGTGGCCGAGTACAACTCGCGCCGGATCTTCGTGTTCAACTCGACCACGCGGAAGATCATCGCCTCGAGCGCCGCCCAGAGCGACCTGCGCGACGTGCGCGGGATCGCGCTCGATCCCACCCGCCACCTGATCTACGCGGCCGGTGCCGCGCTGAACCGGGTCTATGAGTACTCCTACGACCCCGCCACCATCGCCAGCGGCACCGGCCCCGGCAGCACCGTGGTGCGGTTCGTGAACGAGTGGCGGAACACCGACGGCACCAACTACGCGCTGAACCACCAGACCTTCGACTCGATCCGGTTCGTGGCGGTGGACGGCTCCGGCAACGTCTACACGGGCGATACCTGGGGCTGCCCGGCCTATGCCAGCCAGTGCGTGTCCACGACGCCGGTGCAGGACCCCGGCTACCGCGTGCTCAAGTTTACGCCCAACGACTGGACGACCAAGCCCAGCTGCAACCCGGGCAACGCGACCGCGCAGAACTCGTGCGCCGGCGCGACGCCGCTCAGCTGGTCGGCCGGCACGGAGCCGCCGCCGCAAGGCGGATTCAACCAGCAGAACGGGATCGCGGTCGTCCCCAATGACTCCGAGGCGACCGGCGGCGCTGACGGCCTCTACGTGGTCGACACGTTCGAGCAGCGGGTGCAGAAGTTCGACACCAACCAGACCTGCCCGTCCGCGGGCAGCTGCCCGGCGTGGATCCGCCAGTGGGGCGGCCGCGCGCCGTCGAACCCCAACAACGAGGGCTTCGGCTACCCGCGCGCGCTCACCTACGAGCCGGACGGCCACCACTACATCTGGGTCGGCGACAACAACAACGACGTGATGGCGTTCACCCAGCAGGGCGGGTTCGTGCACCGCTTCGGGTCGCAGGGCAAGTCGGCGGGCATGTTCTCGGGCGGGGTGCAGGGCATCCGCGTGCAGGGCGGCCTCGTCTACGCGACCGACGTGGCCGGCTGCCGGCTGCAGGTGTTCGACGAGGCGACGCTCTTGTCGGTGCCGAGCGGCACGAGCGCGCTCGAGGACGTGGTCGGCGGCTGCGGCACCACCGGCGGTCTGATGACTGCGCCGCGCGGCATTGCGGTCGATCCCACCAACCCCTCGACCGTGTACGTCGCCAACACCGGAAACGGTGTCATCACCAAGTGGCAGCTGAACCTGGGCGCCCCCGGCAGCTACAAGGGCGGCGGCACCGCCACCCAGATCAGGCCCAGCTGCGACGGCAAGACCCTCGCCCAGCCCTGGGGCATCACCTACGAGGACGGCTGGTACTACATCGGCGACGTCAAGAACGACCGCGTCGTCCGCTGGCAGCCGGGCGCCGGCGCCGGCACCTGCCAGACGGTCGTCAACGGCAAGTCCGGCGGTGCCGGGTTCTTCCAGGCCGGCATGGTGGGAGCCAACTTCGTCGAGTTCGGGGCCGACCCGTCGCCGGGCGTGCACCGCATGTACATCAGCGACAACAGCCGCCACATCTTCTCGTTCAACGTCACGGGCTGACGCCCGAGCGGGCGCCCCAGGGCACCGCGACGCGTAGGGGTAGCCCTGACGCCATCCACGGGACGCGGCTCTACCGTGGGCGGCATGAGCCTGATCGCTATCCCCGCAGTCGCCGCCGGTCGCCGCAGGCGCCTCGATCCGCCGGCCTGGCTGGCCGCCGGCAAGATCACCGTCGCCTGCCTGCTTGCCTCGAGCTTCGTGGTGCCCGCCGCCGGCGGCTTCCACGGCCAGGCGCTGTGGCTGCGCGGCGTGGTCTACCCGGTCGGTCTGATGGTGCTACCGCTGTTGTGGGCCGCGCGCGGCCGCGGCCGCTACCCACTGGCCGCCGACGCCTACCTGCTCGTGCCGTTCGCGTTCGACGCCGCCGGCAACAGCCTTGGCCTCTACGGCCGGATCGACAACTTCGACAACTTCTCACACCTGGTCGGCACCGTCGCCCTGACCGGCTTCGCAGGCGCGCTGCTCGCCACACGTAGCGCCGACCGCCTCGTCACGATCCTGGCCGCCGTGGGCATGGCGGCCATGCTCGCCATCGGCATCGAGCTGACCGAGTGGACGGCTTTCACGCATCCCGCTGCCACCGGCTACGGTGCGTACCGCGACACCATCGGCGACCTCGGCATGGACGTGGCCGGAGCGGCGCTGGGCGCAATCACGCTCTGGCTGACCGGCCGCGCGGCGGCGGCATTTGACCGCTGATCTACGCTGCCTGCATCCACCCCAGGAGGCAGCGTTGCCAGGTCAATGCACCCATCTCGACCAGATCACGATCACCGACCTGCCCGAGCCGATCGCGGGCTGTGAGGACTGCCTGCGCATGGGCAGCCGCTGGCTGCACCTGCGCATGTGCACCAGTTGCGGTCACATCGGCTGCTGCGACTCGTCGCCCAACCGCCACGCCACCGCACACGCGAACGAGACCGGCCACCCTGTGATCCGCTCGGCCGAGCCGGGTGAGGACTGGTTCTGGTGCTACCCCGACGAGGTGGCGTTCACGGTCGGCTCAGCGGCATGACCGACCAGGCGCCCGCGGCAGTCGAGACGTCACGGCCGGTGCTGCTGGCGGTCGACGACGAGCCGTCGGTGGCGCGCGCGGTCGAGCGCGACCTGCGCCGCCGCTACGGGCGCGACTATCGCGTGCTGCGGGCCGGCAGCGGCGAGGAGGCGCTGGCCACCCTGCGCGAGGCGAAGCTCCGGGGCACACCGATCGCGCTGCTGTTGGTCGACCAGCGCATGCCGGGCATGTCGGGTGTCGAGCTGCTGGAAGCGGCGCTCGAGATCGCGCCGGACGCGAAGCGGGCACTGCTCACGGCGTACGCCGACACGCAGGCCGCGATCGACGCGATCAACCGCGTCTCGCTCGACCACTACCTGCTGAAGCCATGGGATCCGCCCGAGGAGCAGCTGTACCCCGTGGTCGACGACCTGCTCGATGCCTGGCGGGCCGAGGCGCCGCCCGCCGCGGACCGCATCCAGCTGGTCGGCCACCGCTGGTCGCGCGAGTCGCACGACGCCCGCGACTTCCTGGCCCGAAATCAGGTGCCATTCCAGTGGCTGGACGTCGAGCGCGAGGACGAGGCACGGCGACTGCTCGCGGCCGCCGAGGGCGACGGCGTGCTGCCGCTAGTGCTGTTCCCCGACGGCGACTCGTTGCACGGCCCCACCATCACGGAGCTGGCGGAGCGCACGGGCGTGCTGCGCCGCGCGGAGCGGCCGTTCTACGACCTCGTGATCGTGGGCGGCGGGCCGGCCGGGCTGGCGGCCGCAGTGTACGGCGCGTCCGAGGGCCTGCAGACGGCCCTGGTCGAACGCGACGCCCCGGGGGGCCAGGCCGGCCAGAGCTCCCGGATCGAGAACTACCTGGGCTTCCCGGTCGGGCTCAGCGGCGGTGACCTCGCCCGCCGCGCCACCACCCAGGCCCAGCGCTTCGGCGCCGAGCTCCTGACCGTGCAGCAGGTGACCCGGATCGAGCAGCGCGGCCCGTCCAAGGTCGTGCACCTGGCCGGCGGCGAGGAGCTGGGCGCGGCGGCCGTGATCGTCGCCACCGGCGTCGACTACCGCCTGCTGGAAGCACCCGGGGTCGAGGAGCTGACCGGTCGCGGCGTCTACTACGGCGGCTCCCGCACCGAGGGCGTGTCGTGCCGTGACGAGCACGTCGTGGTCGTGGGCGGCGCCAACTCCGCCGGACAGGCGGCGATCTACTTCGCCGGCTACGCCCAGCACGTGACCATCCTCTACCGCGGCGACAGCCTGGCCAAGAGCATGTCCCGCTACCTGATCGACACGATCGAGGACACGCCCAACATCACCGTGCGCACCAACGCCGAGGTGGTAGCCGCCCACGGCGACGAGCAGCTGGAGCGGATCACCGTGCGCGACACGGCCGGCGGAGCCGACGAGGAGATGGAGCTGGCCGCGATGTTCGTATTCATCGGAGCGCGGCCGCAGACCGAGTGGCTGCCCGACGACGTGGCGCGTGACAAGCGCGGCTTCGTGCTGGCCGGATCGGAGCTGCTGCTCGAGGACGTGCGCCCGCGCTGGCGGCTCGAGCGCAACCCGTACCTGCTGGAGACGACCATGCCCGGGCTGTTCGTGGCGGGCGACGTCCGCAGCCAGTCGATGAAGCGCGTCGCCTCGGCGGTGGGCGAGGGGTCGATGGCCGTCAGCTTCGTCCACGAGTACCTGGCCGGCGCGGAATGATCGAGATGCTGGCCGACCTCGACCTGTTCCAGGGCGTCGACGACGAGACGCTGGCCGCATTCGCAGCGCACGGCGTCGAGGGGACGCTCGCGGTCGGCGACACGGTCACCGTCCAGGGCAAGCCGGTGGAGCGGTTCTTCGTGATCGCCGAGGGCACGATCGAGTGGTCACGCTGCATCAACGGCGTCGACATGGTGCTGAGCGAGCGAAACGGCCCCACCTACTCCGGCGCGTCCAACCTCCTGACCGGGGATCCCGCCGTCGCCACCGGCCGCGCCAGCACCCCGGCGCGCGTCGTCACATGGGACGCCGATAGCTTCCTGGCCTTCCTGCAGGCAACGCCGCCGGCGATGCGGACGGCCGTGCGGCTTATCGCGCCGATCGCGCAGGCGGCCCAGTCGAGTGTGCTCCAGCAGGAGAAGCTGGCCGCCCTGGGCACGCTCTCCGCCGGGCTCGCCCACGAGCTGAACAACCCGGCCGCGGCCGCCCGGCGCACCGCATCCGAGCTGGCCGAGGCGCTGGACACGCTCCAGGACACCGCCCACCAGTTCGTGTCCAGCGGCCTGGAGCGGGAGCAGGTGGCGCGCCTGGTGGAGCTGCAGCAGGCTGCCCGGAAGGCTGCCGCCGGGACTGCCTCAGGCGACGCGATGGACGCCGCCGACCGCGAGGACGCGCTGGCCGCGAAGCTCGACGAGCTGGGCGCCGACGGCTGGCGGCTGGCCGAGCCGCTGGCCCGAGCCGGCGTCGACGACGCCTGGCTGGAGCAGGTGGTCGAGGCCGCCGGGGGCGCCCGGGTGGCGGCGCTTGAGTGGGTGGCGGCGTCGCTGACCGCAACCGGCCTGGTCGCGGAGCTGCACGAGTCGACGGCGCGCATCTCGGAGCTGGTGTCGGCGATCAAGGACTACACGCACATGGACCGGGCGGCGATGGCCGAGGTCGACCTGCACGAGGGCCTCGACAGCACGCTGACCATCCTCGGCTACCGGCTGAAGAAGGGCAACATCACCGTCGAGCGGCACTACGACCGTAGCCTGCCACGCGTGACGGCGCACGGATCGGAGCTGAACCAGGTCTGGACGAACCTGATCGTGAACTCGCTGGACGCCATCGACGGGCAGGGGACGATCACCATCACCACCAGGCGCAGCACCGCGGGAGGCGTGACCGTCGACATCGCCGACGACGGCCCCGGCATCCCGCGCGAGCAGCAGTCCCGCGTGTTCGAGCCGTTCTTCACCACCAAGGGCGTGGGCGAGGGCTCGGGCCTCGGTCTCGACATCGTGCGCCGGATCGTGACCGGCCACCGCGGCGACATCACGCTGCGCTCGCAGCCCGGGGCGACCACCTTCACGGTCACGCTGCCGGCGGCTGCGGCCGTGTAGCGCAGAGCCGGGGCACACGGCTATAACTCGCCGGATGCGCAAGCAGTCGATGCAGTTCTTCGAGCGCCTGGTCGACGCCGCCGGCCCCAGCGGCGACGAGCGGCTGCCGGCCCGCGTCTGGCGCGAGTACACCGCAGCCTTCGCCGATACACGCCACGACACGCTCGGCTCGAGCTTCGCGGAGGCGGTCCCCGACGGCGACCCGAAGGTATCGGTCTTCGGGCACATCGACGAGATCGGGCTGGTCATCAACCACGTCGACGACGAGGGCTATCTGTGGTTCGGCCCGCTGGGCGGGTGGGACCCGGAGGTGCTGGTCGGCCAGCGCGTGCGGATCCTGGGCAAGGGCGGCCCCGTCGCCGGAGTCGTCGGCAAGAAGTCCCGTCACCACCAGGACGCGGCCGATCGCGAGAAGCCGTCGAAGCTGCGCGACCTGTGGATCGACGTCGGCGCCGCGGACGCCAAGGACGCCGCCAAGCTGATCGGGGTCGGCGACCTGGCGGTGCTGGAGCAGCCGCTGGTGCGTCTGGCCAACGGGCGCATCGCCACGCGCGCCGCCGACAACCGCTGCGGAGCGTTCGTGGCTGCCGAGGCCGTTCGGCTGTACGCCGAGCAGCCGGGCTCCGCCTCCCTGACCGGCGTGGCCACGGTCGGCGAGGAGACCAGCTTCCTGGGCGCCTACACGTCCGGCTACGCGTCGGCCCCCGACGTCGCGATCGCGGTCGACGTGACCAACGCCACCGACTATCCGAGCACCAGCAAGCAGCAGTACGGGCACGTCGAGCTGGGCAAGGGCCCGGCCCTGCTGCGCGGCGGCGGCGTGCATCCGAAGGTGTTCGAGGGTCTCATGGAGACGGCGGAGGCGGAGGGCATCCCCTACCAGGTGGAGCCGTCCGGCGGTGACACCGGGACCGACCTGGACGCCGTCAAGGTGACGCGAGGCGGCGTGCCCGGCGGCGTCGTCAGCATCCCGCTGCGTCACATGCACTCGCCCAACGAGCTGCTCGACCCGGCCGACCTCGAGGCCTGCGCGGTGCTGGTGGCCGCGTACGCGCGGCGGCTGGCGGACGCACCAACCGCCGAGTAACCGGCGGTACCATCCCGGCATGCGCCGCATGCTGACCGTGGCCCTCGGGACGATTGCGGCCGTGCTGCTGTTGGTGGTGGTGCTGTTCGGCCGCGCCCACTCCGACGCGATCAAGCAGCCGGCCCAGCTGACCCTGCCCGCGCCGGCCAGCCGCGCGCCGGCCGCCGCCTTCACCGCCACCACCATCACCGGCGGCAAGGTCGGCCTCAGCAGCTACCGCGGCAAGCCGCTGGTGATCAACTTCTTCGCCGCCTGGTGCGATCCGTGCCGGCGCGAGGCGGCGGCGTTCGTGCAGCTCGATCACCGTTTCGCCGGCCGCGTCAACCTGCTGAGCGTGGCCGTGCGCACCTCGCAGCTGTCCAGCGTGCGCGGGTTCGTCCACGACCACGACATGTCGTGGCCGGTGGTGTGGGACGAGCACGGGCACCTGATCGACCCCTACCACGTGCTGGGCCAGCCGATCACCTACATCATCGATGCGCAGGGCCGCGTGGTGTACCGCATCATCGGCGAGACCACCGAGCAGCGCGTGGGCGGCGTGCTCGACCGGCTGCTGGCATGAACGTGTCGGCGACCGCGCTCTCGGTTGCGTTCGCGGCCGGGTTCGTGTCGTTCGTCTCGCCCTGCGTGTGGCCGCTGATCCCGGGGTACCTGTCGTTCGTGAGCGGCGTGGCAGGGGCCGACCTGACCGACCACCGGCGGCGGGTGACGGCGGCCGCATGCTGGTTCGTGGTGGGGTTCACCGCGGTCTTCACGCTGGTGGGGGCGGGCACCGGCGTGCTGGGCGCGCAGTTCCTCGACCATCAGCGCGGCCTGGAGCTGGTGGCCGGCGCGCTCGTGATCGCGATGGGGGTGGTGATGCTGGTGCCGACCGCCAGCGTGATGCGCAGCAGCTGGAAGCTGCCGGCGCCGGCACGGCCGCACGGCCCGATCAGCGCGGCGGCGGCCGGCGCAGCCTTCGGCGTGGGCTGGACGCCCTGCATCGGCGCACAGCTGGCGGCGATCCTGGCCATCGCCGGCAGCCGCGGCCACGCCGGCCAGGGCGCGCTGCTCCTGATGGTGTACGGGCTCGGCCTGGGCGTCCCGTTTATCGCCGCCGGCATCTGGCTGCCGGTCGTGATCGGGGCCACCCGCACGCTGCGCGACCACTGGGGCGTTGTCACCAGGATCTCGGGCGCGGTGCTGATCGTGGCCGGCGTGCTGCTGGCCAGCGGCCGGCTGACCGACCTGACCGCGCGCCTGGCCGGCTGAGCGTGCCACAGCCGCCGTGACATCCCCGTCACGGCGATGTTGCTTGCAAAATCCCCCGTTTCGGCACGCGGCGGTGACGTCCCGGTCACGGACCTGGCAGCGACCTGCAACGCACCCCGAAGCGGGCTCTGAGCCCGGTCCGGGCGCGATCTGCGCAACCAAGCGAATCCCCTGTCACAGCAGCCGTGACACGCGTCACGGCGCCGTCACGAACCCGTGGCGAGGGCGGGAGCGGTGTTTGACTCCAATCTGGGCGCGGGCGGCGGTACGGCCCGTGACCGCCTCGTGACAGAAGTGTCGGCGGTGTACCGGGCGATCGATCATCTAGGCTGGCCGCCGTGAAGGTCGTCTCGGTCGTCGGCAACCGCCCCCAGTTCATCAAGGCCGCTCCGCTGGCACGGGCCCTGGCCCCGCTCTGCGACCACGTGCTCGTGCACACGGGGCAGCACTACGACGAGGAGCTGTCCGCCGTGTTCTTCGACGAGCTGGGGCTGCAGCCGCCCGATCACCGCATCGAGACCGGCTCAGGCAGCCACGCCCAGCAGACCGGCTCGATGCTGGTCGGCCTGGAGCCGGTGCTGGCATCCGAGCAGCCGGACGTCGTCCTGGTCTACGGCGACACCAACTCGACGCTGGCCGGTGCGCTCGTCGCGGTCAAGTCCGGCTACCGGATCGGACACGTCGAATCGGGACTGCGCTCGTTCGACCGGGCGATGCCGGAGGAGGTGAACCGGGTCGTCACCGACGTCATCAGCGACCTGCGCTTCTGCCCCAGCCAGGTGGCCGTCGACAACCTGGCGGCCGAGGGCATCACCCAGGGCGTCCACCTCGTCGGCGACGTGATGGTGGACGTCGCCGCCCAGTTCGGCCCGCTCGCCAGGCGCCGCTCGACCATCCTGGAGCGGCTCAGCCTCGAGCCTCAGGGCTACGCGCTGATCACGGTGCACCGGCAGTCGAACACCGAGGCGGCCGCGCTGGGAGCGCTGATCGAGGTGCTGGAGTCGATCGAGGGGCCGCTCGTGTTCCCCCTGCACCCCCGCACCGAGTCCGCGCTGTCGCGGCGTGGGCTGCTCGAACGCGCCGAGCGGGCGGCGCTCGTCACGCCGCCGCTCGGCTACCTCGACTTCACCGCGCTGCTGGCCTCGGCGCGCGTCTGCCTGACCGACTCCGGGGGCGTGCAGAAGGAGGCCTACCTGCAGTCCGTGCCGTGCCTGACGCTGCGCGACACCAGCGAGTGGGTGGAGACGATCGAGCTGGGCTGGAACCGGCTGGTGGCGATGAATCCCGCGGCCGTGGCGAAGGCGCTCGCGGAGATACGGACCCCGGCAGAGCACCCGCCGCTCTACGGCGACGGCCACGCCGCCGACCGGATCGCCGAGCTGGTTGCCGCCCCGCCCCGCTGACGGTCGGTACGATCTGGCGCTGATGCCCTCCGACATCGCGATCATCGGCGCCGGCTACGTCGGTCTCCCGCTCGCCGTCGCCTTCGCCCAGGCGGGGCAGCGCGTGCACTGCATCGACACCGACTCCGACAAGGTGGACGCGATCGCGGCCGGTCGCAGCTACATCAGCGACGTCGGCGACGACGTGCTGGGGCCACTCGCCGCCTCGGGCATGCTCACGGCCGGCGGCGACTTCGCCGCCGTGGCCGACACCGGGGCGATCCTGATCTGCGTGCCCACGCCGCTCTCCGACAACCGCGAGCCGAACGTCAGCATGGTCGCCGCCGCGGCATCGGCGATCGCCCCGCACCTGCGCCCCGGCCAGCTGGTGGTGCTGGAGTCGACCACCTACCCGGGCACCACCCGCGAGCTGGTGGCGCCCCTGCTCGAGCGAGACGGCCTGCGCGCCGGGCAGGACTTCCACCTGGCCATGTCGCCCGAGCGGATCGACCCCGGCCGCACCGACCACACCGTGCGCACCACTCCCAAGGTGGTGGGCGGCCTGACACCGGCCTGCACCGACCGCGCCGTCGCGCTCTACGCGGTCTGCGTGGACACCCTCATCCCGGTCTCCTCCCCCGACGCCGCCGAGCTGGTGAAGCTGCTCGAGAACATCTTTCGCAGCGTCAACATCGCACTCGTCAACGAGCTGGCGATGCTCTGCGACCGCATGCACCTGGACGTGTGGGAGGTGATCGACGCGGCCGCCACCAAGCCCTACGGGTTCATGCGCTTCACCCCCGGCCCCGGCCTGGGCGGCCACTGCATTCCGATCGACCCCTTCTACCTGTCATGGCGCGCCCGCCAGTTCGACTTCCAGACCGAGTTCATCGAGCTGGCCGGCAAGGTCAACACGACCATGCCCTACTTCTGCGTCGAGCGCATCTCCCAGGCGCTGAACCAGGCCCGAAAGCCGGTCAACGGCAGCCGCGTGCTGGTGCTGGGCGTCTCCTACAAGCCCGACGTCGGTGACGTCCGCGAGTCGCCCGCGCTGAAGCTGATCGAGCTCCTGGGCGGGCTCGGCGCCGTCATCAGCTACCACGACGCGTTCGTGCCTGACCTGCTCGATCAGGGGCTCGACCTGCGTTCGGTGGAGCTGGCCGACGGCGTCGTCGAGGCCGCCGACATCGTCTGCGTGGTCACCGCCCACTCCGGCATCGACTACGCCGACCTGGCCGGCCGCGCCCAGCTGGTGTTCGACTTCCGTAACGCCGTCCCGCGCGACGGCGGAAAGGTGCATGTGCTGTGAGCGATCGCCTCCGCGTGGGCGTCGTGGGCCTCGGCTACTGGGGCCCGAACCTTGCCCGCAACTTCGCGCAGCTGCCCGACGCCGAGCTGGTCTGGTGCTGCGACGCGGACGACGAGCGGCAGGCCCGGTTCGCGACGCAGTTCCCCGACGCCCGGATGACGGGGCGCTTCGACGACCTGATCGAGGACGAGACGCTGGACGCGGTGATCGTGGCGACACCGGTGCCCTCCCACCACGCCCTGGCCAGGCGCGCCCTGCTGGCCGGCAAGCACGTGTTCGTGGAGAAGCCGCTGGCCTGGACGGTCGCAGAGGCCCGGGAGCTCGAGGCCCTCGCCGCCGAACGGTCGCGGATCGTGATGGTCGGCCACCTGCTGCGGTTCCACCCGGCCGTCGTGAAGCTGCGCGAGCTGATCGAATCGGGCGAGCTGGGCGACGTGCTGTACGTGTACGGCAACCGCCAGAACCTGGGCGTCATCCGCGAGGACGAAAACGCGCTCTGGAGCCTCGGCGTGCACGACATCTCGGTGGTGCTGTACCTGCTCGGCGGGCGCCCGGTCGAGGTGTCGGCGCGCGGCGAGTGCTACCTCCGCCCCGGCGTCGAGGACGTCGTGTTCGGCTACCTGAAGCTGGCCTCCGGGCAGGTCGGGCACCTGCACCTGTCATGGCTCGACCCGCACAAGATGCGCAAGATGACCGTGGTCGGGTCCAAGCGGATGGCCGTGTTCGACGACATGGAGGCCGACCGCAAGGTGACCGTCTACGACAAGGGCCCGGTGCTGACGGCGCCGGGAAAGATCTCGACGCACACCGGTGACATCACGAGCCCGGCCGTCTCCCGTGAGGAGCCGCTGCGGATCGAGTGCCAGGCCTTCGTCGATGCTGTCCGCTCGGGCGATCCCGGGCATCCCGCGAACGCCGCCGAGGGCGTGGCCGTCGTCGAGGTGCTGGAGGCGATGCAGCGCTCGCTGCAGGAGGGCGGCGCCCCGGTCACCCTCGAAGGCGTCCGCGCGTGAGCTGGCCGGCCGACCAGGCCCCCGGCCTGACCGTGGCCGAGGGCGCGGCCATCGGCGGCGACGTGCGCTTCGGCGCCAACGTGACCGTCCACGCCGGCACGGTGATCGGCGACGGCTGCACGATTGGCGACAACGCCGTGCTGGGCAAGCGCCCGACGCTCTCCAGCCGGTCGACCGCCCCCCGCCAGGAGCCCGGGCCGCTGACGCTGGGAGCTGGCTGCGCGATCTCCGCCGGTGCCGTGCTGGCGGCCGGTTCGACGCTCGGCCCGGGATGCGTGGTCGGCGACCTGGCCACCGTCCGCGAGCGCTGCTCGATCGGGGAGCAGGTCGTGATCGGCCGCGGCGTCTGCGTCGAGAACGACACCACCATCGGGTCGTTCACCAAGATCCAGTCGAACGCCTACATCACCGCCCACTGCCTGCTCGAGGAGCACGTGTTCATCGCGCCCTGCGTGGTCACCACGAACGACAACTTCATGGGGCGCACCGAGGGCCGGCACGCGCTGATCAAGGGCGCGGTGATCCGCCGCGGCGCGCGCGTCGGCGGCGGCGCCACGCTGCTGCCGGGGATCGAGATCGGCGAGGAGGCGTTCGTCGGTGCGGGCGCGGTCGTGACCAGAGACGTTGCGCCGCGCGCGCTGGTGGTGGGAAGCCCCGCCCGGGTGCTGCGTCAGGTGCCGGACGAGGAGCTGCTGGGATAGGGCCGCCACGACCGGGGGTAGCGGTGCAGGCGGCCGCGCCGGTCCTCCAGCTCGAAGCCGGCCGCGTCCCAGGCGTTCAGGTGCCCACCCTCTTCCAGCACCTGCACGGCATGGGCGCGCTCATACAGGGCGCGGGCCGAGGTGGAGTCACAGCATCCCTGCGCCGTGAAGAACCACTTGCCGTCTCGCTTACCGATCGCGATGTGCGCCACGGAACGAAGGGTACCTCGCGCTGGGAACGACCAGCGTGGGCGAGGCCCCGGAGCTGTGATCGCTGTCACGGCGGAAATGCGCCCGCCAGCTGCCCGGCGTGACCGCCGTCGAGAACCGGTAGCCGCCCTTCGCGCCGACGGTGTCGGTGCCGGCGGTGACCCATCGTCCCCCGCTGAGGCGCTGCAGGGTGACGGTGGCGCCGGCCAGCCGCGGCAGCATGGTGCCGTGGAATCCGCCCTTCTTCGACAGCGTCAGCGCCGCATGCACGCGCACGCGCACCGTCGGCGATGATGCGCCCTTGCGCACCAGGCGGTAGCTGGCGTCGGCGACCGGACGGCGGTTGATCGAGAAGCGGCCGGTCGAGTCCAGCACCACCGGCGCCGTCACCTGCTGCCAGCTTCCCGACGCGCCCATCTTCGTTTCCAGCCGGAAGGCTCCATGTGGGCGCGGCCAGAGCCGGCCCTTGAGGTGAAACCCCTCGCCTGCGATCGAGGACTTCGGCGCCGTCAGCGTCACCTGCAGGATCCGGAAGTAGGTCGA
>DASUHV010000283.1:0-6135 GCA_036273355.1 Gaiellales bacterium | reverse complement strand
AGCGGATCTTCCGCCAGGCGCTGCGCGCCGCCCGGCTGCAGGCCGCCTACGTGCCGGCCATGACGGCGCTGCCAAGCGTCGCGATCGCCGGGGTGATGCTGGTGGGCGGCTACCAGGTCGTGCACGGCCAGCTGACGCTGGGCCAGTTCTTCGCCGTGAACGCGTACCTGGCGCTGCTGGTGCTGCCGCTGCGGGCGATCGGGATGTGGGTCGGGCAGTACCAGCGCGCGATGGCGTCCGGCGAGCGCGTGTTCGAGGTGCTCGACGAGGAGCGCGACATCGTCGAGCGGCCGGACGCGCGACCGCTGCCGGACGGCCCCGGCGTGCTGCGGTTCGAGCACGTCGGGTTCGGCTACGACCGCGAGCGTCCCGTGCTGTCGGAGATCGACCTCGAGATCCCGGCCGGCGAGACGATCGCCCTGATCGGGCCCACCGGCTGCGGCAAGACCACCCTCACCACCCTGATCCCGCGCTTCTACGATGTCGACCGGGGCCGGGTGCTGCTGGACGGCGCCGACGTGCGCGAGCTGACGCTCGACTCGCTGCGCGCCCAGATCGGCATCGTCAGCCAGGACACGTTCCTGTTCTCGACCACCGTGGCCGAGAACATCGCCTACGGCGCGCCTGCCGCCACGCCCGAGCAGATCGTGACCGCGGCGATCCGGGCCCAGGCTCACGAGTTCATCAGCGATCTGCCCGACGGCTACGACACGCGCGTCGGGGAGCGCGGCCTGTCGCTCTCGGGCGGCCAGCGCCAGCGGATCGCGATCGCGCGCGCGCTGCTGATGGACCCGCGGGTGCTGATCCTGGACGACGCCACCGCCTCCGTCGACGCGAACACCGAGGCCCGGATCAAGCTGGCGCTGCGCGAGGTGATGCAGGGCCGCACCACGCTGATCATCGCCCACCGGCTGTCGACCATCTCGCTGGCCACGCACGTGGTGGTGCTCGACCACGGCCGCATCGTCGCGCAGGGCGAGCACGCCGCGCTGCTCGAGCAGAGCCCGGTCTACCAGGAGATCTACAACCACGGCCTGGTCGAGCGGACGTTCGTGCAGCTCGACCCGGACGGCGCGCCGATCGAGAAGGAGGACGTGGCGTGAGGCCGGTCTCGTTCGGCAGCCACATCAGCGCACGCGGCGCCACGTCGAGCGGCCTGGGGCTGCGGCGCACCTCCCGGCGGGTGCGGCAGCTGGTGCGCTACACCTGGCCGCACAAGCTGCGGGCGCTGACCGCGATCGCGGCGCTGCTGGGGGTGACCGCGACGACGATCGGCGGCCCGCTCATGGCCAAGCAGGCGATCGACCGCGGCATCACGCCCGGCGACTTCGGCCAGGTGGAGCTGTGGGTGGCGGCGTTCCTGCTGGTGGCGGTGCTGGGCTGGGTGTTCGCGGTCGTCCAGAGCTACCTGACCACGTGGGTCGGCGAGCGCGTGCTCTCGGACCTGCGGAGCGACCTGTTCACCCACGTGCAGACGCTCGACCTGGGGTACTTCGAGCGCACCCGTGCCGGCGTGGTGATCTCGCGGCTGACCAACGACATCGAGGCCCTGAACACGCTGGTCACGGACGGCCCCACCACGCTCGTCCAGAACTCGATCACGCTGGCCGGTTCGGCCGTGGTGCTGCTGATCCTGGACTGGAAGCTGGCGCTGGCCACGCTGGTCGTGTTCCCCGGGATGGCGATCGCGACCGGCATCTACCGGCACTACTCGGCGATCGCCTACCGGCAGACGCGCGAGCGGCTGGGCGAGGTCACGGCCAACCTGCAGGAGGACATCTCGGGCGTGCGGGTGGTGCAGGCGTTCCGGCGCGAGGCGTCGAACTACCGCAGCTTCATCGGGGTGAACGACTCCTACCGCGAGGCCAACCAGCAGACGGTCACGGTCAGCGCCATCTACTTCCCGTTCGTCGACCTACTGTCGGCGACCGCCATGGCGATCGTGCTCGGCTACGGCGGCGTGCGGGTGCTGGAGGGCGACCTCAGCGCCGGCGCGCTGTTCGTGTTCATTGGCCTGCTCACCAACTTCTTCGACCCCGTGCAGCAGCTGTCGCAGTTCTACCAGACGTTCCTGGCCGGCACGGCGGCGCTGGACAAGGTGTTCGAGGTGATGGAGACCGAGCCGCAGATGCAGGACGCGCCGGAGGCGGAGGACCTGCCCGAGATCTGGGGCCGGGTGCAGTTCGAGGACGTCCGCTTCAGCTACCGCGAGGACACGGCCGAGGTGCTGCACGGCATCTCGTTCGAGGTCGAGGCCGGCCAGACGGTGGCCCTGGTCGGCCACACCGGGGCCGGCAAGTCGACCATCGTGAAGCTGCTGGCGCGCTTCTACGACCCGACCGGCGGGCGCATCCTGATCGACGGCCGGGACGTGCGCGACGTGACCGTGCGGTCGCTGCGACGCAAGCTCGGGATCGTGCCGCAGGAGGCGTTCCTGTTCGCCGGCTCGGTGCGCGACAACATCGCGTTCGGGCGTCCGGATGCCTCGTTCGAGGACGTCGTGGCTGCGGCCACCGCGGTGGGAGCGGACGGGTTCATCCGCGAGCTGCCTGACGGCTACGACGAGGAGATCGAGGAGCGCGGCGGGCGGCTCTCGATCGGCCAGCGCCAACTGGTGGCGTTCGCGCGGGCGCTGCTTGCGAACCCGCACCTGCTGATCCTGGACGAGGCCACCTCCAGCGTGGACATCCCGACCGAGGCCAGGATCGAGCAGGCGCTGGACACGTTGCTGCAGCACCGCACGTCGTTCGTGGTCGCGCACCGGTTGAGCACGATCCGCCGCGCCGACCTGATCATCGTGCTCGAGCACGGCGAGGTGATCGAGACAGGAACGCACGAGCAGCTGATCGCGCTGCGGGGACGCTACTTCGCCCTGTACGACGACTGGGTGTGACGGCAGCCCCGCCTCGAGCCAGGCCTAGACGACGGTCTCCGCTTCGACCCCCACCGCTCGACCGGCGGTCGTCTCGGGCCGGGAGAGTAGCCGCTCGCGCGGCACCCGCTCCAGCCAGGTGCCCGCGGCCAGCGATGTGATGATCGCGAGCAGCACCAACACCGCGAAGAAGTCCTGGTCGATGATGCCGGCGGAGAACGCGGTCGAGGCTACGACGATGCCCGGCCCCCCGCGCGCGTTCATCGCGATCGCCAGGTTGAGAGAACCGAAGCCATCCTCACCGGCCGCGCGGGCCCCGAGGTAGACGCTGGTCGCCTTGATGAAGCATGCGGCCAGGAGGAATCCGATGAAGAAGACGACGTCGAACCCGTGGATCAGGTCGAGCCCGAGGCCGATTCCAGCGAAGTAGACGGGAATGAAGAACGCGAGCGAGAAGCTCCTGATCGCCAGCGTTGCCTGGGATGGCTTCGACTCCGTCGCGGCCACGATGATGCCGGCCACGAACGCCCCGAAGAACGCCTCGAGCCCCAGCATCAGAGCCGCGGCGGTCGTGAGCAACATGAAGGTGAGCTGGTGCGCGATCGGGGTGGCGCGATGGATCACGTTCAGCTGGAGGCTGCCGATCCAGCGATAGGCCGGCGGGCCGGCCACCAGGAATGCAGCCAGGAACGCCAGCGTGGCGGTCACGTGGTAGGCGAGATCGGCCTGCGAGCCGGTCGTGATCCCGAGTGCGGATGGCAGGCCGAAGAGGGCGGCGCTGGTCGTCCCTGCAAAGCCGATCGCGGTGGCCAGCACGACGTAGAGGACGAGATCCTCGAGCACTGCGACCCCGAGCACCACCCGGGCGAACGCGGTATCGAGGATGCCCAGGTCATGCATGATGCGGGAGATCACCGGGATGCTCGTGATGGCCAGCGCGATCGAGAAAACCAACACGAACGACGTGGTGTTGCCGTTCGGCCCCCACAGGCTCCTCTGATCGATCATCTGCGAGATGCCAAGCCCGGCGACGAACGGGATCGTGGTACCGGCGACGAAGACGGCAGCAACGGTGCGCCGCTCGCCGCGGTGAAACACCGTGCGCAGCTCTGACCCGGCGATGAACAAGAGCAGCAGCAACCCGAGCTGGTACACGGCGCTGAGGATGACGGGTGTCGACCCACCGGTGGGAAATATCCACGCCTGCGCGGACGGCGATAGCCACCCGAGCACCGTGGCGCCGAGCAGCAGGCCGCCGAGCACCTCGCCGATCGCCCGGGGTTGACGGAAACGGACAAACAGGGAGCCCATGCCATGAGCGCACAGGAGGATCGCCGCCAGGGCGATCAGCGTATGGGCAAGATCTGATGTGGGAAGAGTCTTCATACTTCCGGACGGATAGCGTGCCGAAGATACGACAATAATCAGTAAATGTCGACCGCTCCTCCGCTGTGGGAGCCGCACCGACAGATTTCGGCGTGTGACGCTGTCACTCAAGGCAACTTGCAGATCGTCCGATATACGCGGCAGCATGGGTCGTCTGCGTATGTTCCTCGCTCTGGCCGTGCTCGCCTGCGTGATTCCTGCGCAGGCGAGCGCGGCCTCCACAACCACGGTGCCCGACGTGCCGGCGTCGTTCTGGGCGCACGCCCAGATCGTCTGGTCCGTGAAGGCCGGATGGGTGCCGCTGCACAAGAACGGCACCTTCGCCCCCTCCCGCAACGCCACCCGCACCACGGCTGCGCGGGTGCTGGCGAACCTGAACGAGCAGCAGCACGGCGTCGCGATCAGCGACAATCCGTTCCAGCAGGCCGTCGACGGTGGCTGGATCGGCGCCGGCGCCGGCCCGGGGTCGACCCTCACGCAGCTGGAGTTCGACCGCGGCATCGTGCGGGTGATGGGGCTGAAGAAGGATTCCACCCGGCTCAGGCAGATCACGGCCGCCGATGGGTGGCAGCCGAAGCTCCCGACTGGCTTCGCGGCCGAGCAGATCGTCCGCGACATCGGTGCCCGCTGGAACGTCCCGTTCGGCGCCGACAACTGGGAGACCTGGCCGAGCACGACGCTGAGGCGCGCCAACCTGGCCGTGCAGGCATACCTGCTGGGCCATCTGCCCAGCTACTGGCAGTCATCGGTGGACACGCAGATGAACGTGGTGCACGCGCTGCCGAAGTACACGCCGCTGAAGAAGGCCGTGCTCGGCTACGCGCTGAAGTGGTCGGGCGCGCCGTACATCTGGGGCGGCAGCTCCGACCAGCCACAGGCGCCCTTCGGGCTCCCCGCCGCCGCAGGCTTCGACTGCTCGGGCTTCGTGTGGTGGGTGATGAAGCGCTCCTACACCGTGCCGGGGACGACCTGGGACGGCACTGCGAAGATCCCGTGGCGCACCACGTACGACATGGCCGCGCACCTTCCGGTCGCGAAGCGCATCCCCTACAGGAGCCTGAAGCCGGGCGACATCCTGTTCTGGAGCAGCAGCGCACCGCACGGCGTGCTGACCGCCTCGAGCGCCGTCGACCACACCGGCATCTACCTCGGGAACGGCTGGACGATCAACAGCCACGGCAGCGGCGCGGGCGTCACCATCAACTACATGGGCCCCGGCGCCGGCTGGTTCCACGACAACTTCGTGTTCGGCTGGCGGATCATGCCGCGCGGCGTCTGAACAGCCCGGCGCGGTAGGCTGCGCACGCGATGAGTGCGGACGAGAACACCACTCCGGAGCCCGAGGAGATCCCGGCCGGAGCAGAGGCCGCCCCCGGCACGCCGGTCAGCGTGCGGGCCGAGCGAGGCGCCCGGATGACGCCTGCCGAGGCGGTGCGCGACATGCGCATCAAGGTGCCGGCGCGCGGCAACCGGAAACTGCGTGAGGTGGTCGAGCGCGTCAACCGCGACGACTCGATCAAGGCGCTGTGGCACGCGGCGAACGTCAACGCGGTGGCGCGGATGCAGATCAACGACCACTCCTGGGTGCACATCCAGATCGTCACCAACATCGGCCTGAAGCTGCTGCGGGAGCTGCGCCGGGCAGGCGTCGAGCCGGGCATGGTGACCGACTACGGCATGACCGACGACGATGCCGAGGTGGTGGTCGGGCTGGGCTGCCTGACGCACTGCCTGGGGATGGCGATCCACCGCGACGGGCATGAGGAGATGAGCCTGTTCCTGACGGCCGACCGCCTGCCGGGGTTGCTGGACGGGCTGTACGAGGAGCCCGAGCGGACGATCGTGATGGCCGAGGTGCTGCAGACGATCATCAGCCA
>DASUHV010000282.1:0-2548 GCA_036273355.1 Gaiellales bacterium | reverse complement strand
CTCGGGCTGCTGGTCGGCTGGCCGTCCCGGCGGCTGATCGGTGACTACCTGGCGATCGTCACCCTGTTCTTCGGCGAGGCATTCGTCGAGTTCACCAACAACGTGGCACCCAGCGTGCTTGGCGGGCCCAACGGGATCGTCGGCATCGACCCGATCAGCGTCTTCGGGCGTCAGATCACCACCAATGCGGGCTACTACTACCTGCTCGTGGTCGTGCTGGTGCTGACGATGGCGGTGCTGCGGCTGCTCGACACCTCGCGCACCGGGCGGGCGTGGCGGGCCGTGCGCGAGGACCCGCTGGCGGCGTCGTCGATGACGATACCGGTCAACCGGGTGAAGCTGATGGCGTTCATGTTCGGCGCCGTGGTCGCCGCGCTGACCGGCACCATCTTCGCCGCGCAGCAGATCAGCGTGTTCCCGACCGATATCGACACGCCGATCCTGATCCTGATCTACGCCGGTCTCATCCTCGGCGGCGCCGGCAGCATCGTCGGCGCGGCCGCCGGCGCCCTGGTGCTCATGGTCATCTACGACGGGCTGCTGCGCAGCCCGACCGATTCCGGCTACCTCTTCTACGGCCTGATCCTGCTGACCCTGGTGGTCAAACTGCGACCGTGGCGCAGGCTGGCCGTGGTGCTCGCGGCGACCGTTGCGCTGGGCTTCGCCGCCCACGCGGTCGCCGGGGCCATCTCGGCACGGGCCGTCGCCGGCGGGCCGCACTCGACCGGCTGGCTCGCCGCCGCGCTGCGCGACTGGGTCGTGGTCCCTGCGAACGCCCAGGTCCTCGGGAACTGGGGGTATGTTCTGCTGGTGTGCCTGCTGATCGCGCTCGTGCAGGTCGGCAGGCGCTGGCGGACGATCCTGCTGCCCCCTACGCTCTGCCTGGCGTCGTTCGTCTGGGAGACCCGGCTGGCGGTCGAGCCGTCGATCACCAGGCAGCTCATGATCGGAGCGATCCTGATCGTCATGATGAACGCCCGCCCGCAGGGGCTGCTCGGGTCGCGCCGCGTCGAGGCCATAACGTGAGCGCGGAGCCGGAGCGGCCGGGGCAGGCCCGCGACCCGGCGCAGCCCGGGCATGGTGACGGCGGGCCGTCGGCAGAATCCGTTCTGAATCTCGATCGTCTTTCGCTGTCGTTCGGCGGCCTTCGCGCGCTTTCCGAGCTGGACCTGCGGGTTGACGACAGGGAGATCGTGAGCCTGATCGGGCCCAACGGCGCGGGCAAGACGACGGTCTTCAACGTGATCACGGGCGTATACCAGCCGAGCTCCGGGGACGTCCTTTTCGCCGGGCGGACGCTCGCGGGGCAGCCGCCGCACCGCATCGCCCGGATGGGGATCGGGCGCACCTTCCAGACCCTCCGGCTGTTCCTGAACATGTCGGTGATCGAGAACGTGATGGCCGCGACCTACGGCAACACCAAGGCGATGCCGTGGGAGTCGGTCCTGCGCCTGCCCCGGGCCAGGCGCGAGGCGCGCGAGGTGCGGGCGCTGGCCGAGGACGTGCTGTCGTTCTTCGGCCAGCGGCTGGCCGGGTACCGCTGGGACCAGCCCGCCTACTCGCTGTCGTACGCGAACCGCCGGCGGCTGGAGATCGCCCGCGCGCTCGCCACCCGGCCCAGGCTGCTGCTGCTCGACGAGCCCGCCGCCGGGATGAATCCCGCCGAGACGCACGAGATCACCGAGCTGATCGCGCGGCTGCGCGACGAGCGCGGCGTCGCGGTCCTCGTGATCGAGCACGACATGCACGTGGTCTCCGGCTGCTCGGACCGGGTGATCGCGCTCGACCACGGCATCAAGATCGCCGAAGGCGGCTTCGACGAGGTCGCCAGCCATCCGGCGGTCGTCGAGGCCTACATGGGCCGCGATCCCGAGGCCCTCTCGGACGCGGGGTGAGCGGCGTGCTGCTGAGCCTGGACGACGTCACCACCTACTACGGCCAGATGCGGATCCTGGAGGGAATCTCGCTGCGGGTCGGCGACGGCGAGCTGGTGTGCCTGCTCGGCGGCAACGCCTCCGGCAAGTCCACGACGCTGAAGACGATCCTCGGGATCGTCCGCCCGCGCGCGGGCAAGGTGCTGCTCGCCGGCGAGGACGTCACGCGCTGGCCGGTGCCGCAGCGGATCGCGCGCGGGATCGCGATCGTGCCGGAGAACCGCCGGCTGTTCGCCCAGATGACGGTCAGGGAGAATCTCGAGCTCGGTGCGGTGCTGCGCCGCGGCGAGAAGCTCGACGACGACTTCGACCGGGTACACGCGCTGTTCCCGCGCCTGTACGAGCGCCGCAACCAGCTTGCGGGCACGCTGTCGGGTGGCGAGCAGCAGATGGTCGCGATGGGCCGCGCGCTGATGTCGCGCCCGCGGCTGCTGCTGATGGACGAGCCGTCGATGGGCCTCGCGCCCGCGCTGGTGCAGCAGAACTTTCAGATCATCAGGGAAGTCCACGCCTCCGGCGTCGCGGTGCTGATGGTCGAGCAGAACGCGACGATGGCGCTGTCGATCGCCGACCGCGGGTATGTCCTGTCGACCGGGGTGATCGTGCTCGAGGGC
>DASUHV010000281.1:0-2805 GCA_036273355.1 Gaiellales bacterium | reverse complement strand
AGCCCCGAGGAGACGATCCGCTACTACCGCGGGCCGGGCCGGATCTGGGAGCTGCTGCCGGAGCTGCCGCAGCCGTCGATCGCGGCCATCTCGGGCTGGGCGATCGGGGGCGGTCTGGAGCTGGCGCTGTCGGCCGACCTGCGGGTGGCCGACGAGACGGCCCGGTTCGGGCTGCCGGAGGTGTCGCTGGGGATCCTGCCCAGCGCCGGTGGGATGTCGCGGCTGGTGAGGCTGCTGGGCACGGCCCGCGCGAAGCAGCTGATCCTCCTGGGCGAGCGGTTCGACGCGGCTCGCGCGCTGGAGCTGGGCGTGGTCAACAGGGTGGTGCCGGCGGGCGAGGCCGAGACGGCGGCGCTGGAGTGGGCTCAGAAGCTGGCGGAGCAGCCGCAGGCGGCGCTGCAGATCACGCGCGAGCTGATCGACCGGTCGGCGGAGATGTCGCTGGCCGGGTCGCTGGCGGCGGAGCGGCTGGCACAGGGCATGCTCGCGCACAGCGCCGACAGCTACCGGGCCGACCGGTGAGCCGCGTCGCGATCGTCACCGGCGGCGGCACCGGCATCGGCCGGGCGGCGGCGCTGGCGCTGCACCGCGACGGCTGCCGGGTCGTGATCGCCGGCCGCAGGCCGGAGCCGCTGGAGGAGGTGCGAGGGCGGATCGGCGACGACTGCGCGGTGCTGTCCGGCGACATCCGCGAGCCGGAGGTGGCGGACGCGCTGATCGACCTGGCGCTGGAGCGGTTCGGGCGCATCGACGTGCTGGTCAACAACGCCGGCGGGCAGTTCACGGCGCCGGCCGAGGAGATCTCGCCGAACGGCTGGGCGGCGGTGCGCCGGCTGAACCTGGACGCGCCCTGGTACCTCACCCAGCAGGTGGCGAAGCGGTGGATGATCGAGCACGGCGGCGGGCGCATCATCTCGATCGTGCTGTGCCCGACGCGCGGCATCCCCGGGATGGCGCACTCCTCCGCGGCGCGGGCCGGCACCGAGGCGCTGGCGCGGGTGCTGTCGGTGGAGTGGGGCAAGTACGACATCGGCGTGGTCTGCGTCGCGCCCGGCTGGATCGACACCGAGGGGATGCGCCAGTACGGCGACGACCTCGAGGAGCTGGCCAAGCTGGTACCGATGCGGCGGCTGGGCAGCGCGGAGGAGGTGGCCGACACGATCGCCTTCCTGGCATCGCCGCAGGCGCGCTACATCACGGGCCAGACGATCGTGATCGACGGCGGCATCGACAACACCAGCACCTCACAGCCCGGCATCACCAGTTAGCCCGCCCACCTCGAGACGCCTGTCACGAATGCAACACCGGTGCCAGGCGCAGGTGTTGCGTCGCGCCGGTGTGACGGCCACGCCACCCCCGTCACGAGGGCCAGGCGTTGTGGAACGCCGGTCGTGACAGAAAATCGCCGGATCTGGGTCTGCGTACGGACTCCGGGCAGGTTGCACCGCCTGCCACGAATGCAACACCGGTGCCAGGCGCAGGTGTTGCGTCACGCGGGCGTGACGGCCGCGTGACGGTCTGCCGGTCGCGCGAAACCTCCCTGGTATCGTGGAGCCATGCCGCCTGACGCAGTCGATGCGCTGTCCGAGTCGCTCCGCGAGCACGCCTACCTGGCCGATCGCGGGCTGGCCACAGTGCTGCACCTGTCGCTGGTGCTCGAGAAGCCGCTGCTGCTGGAGGGCGAGGCGGGCGTCGGCAAGACCGAGCTGGCCAAGGTGCTCGCCGACATCACCGGCGGCCGCCTGATCCGCCTGCAGTGCTACGAGGGCATCGACGTCGCGCACGCGCTCTACGACTGGAGCTACGCCCGCCAGCTGCTCTACATCCGTACGCTCGAGGCCGCCCAGGCCGGCGGCGGCAAGGAGCGCCTGCACGAGCTGTTCGGCCGGGAGTTCCTCGAGCGCAGGCCGCTGCTGGACGCCATCGAGAACGACGACCCGCAGCCGCCGGTGCTGCTGATCGACGAGATCGACCGCGCCGACGACGAGTTCGAGGCCTTCCTGCTGGAGCTGCTCTCCGACTTCCAGGTCACGATCCCCGAGATCGGCACGATCAGGGCCACGCGGCGCCCGCTGGTGATTCTCACGTCGAACCGCACCCGCGAGCTGCACGACGCCCTCAAGCGCCGCTGCCTCTACCACTGGATCGGGCACCCCTCGCTGGAGCGCGAGATCGAGATCGTGCGCGCCCGCGTGCCGGGCGTGCCTGAGCGCCTGGCCGCCGAGGCCGCCGCCTTCGTGCAGGAGCTGCGCCGGCTCGACCTGGCCAAGACGCCGGGCGTGGCCGAGACGATCGACTGGACGCAGGCGCTGCTCGCCCTCGGCCAGCAGGAGCTGGACGCCGGCGTGGTGGACGCCACCCTCGGCTCGGTGCTGAAGTACCACGAGGACGTCGAGCGCGTCCGTGACGCCGGCCTGCGCGAGCTGGTCGGCGAAGCGCGCGGCACCTGAGATGGGCCGACCAGCTCCCAACCCCGGCGACGCGGTCACCCGCAAGCTGGTCACGTTCGGCCGGATCCTGCGCGAGGCCGGCCTCGAGGTCGGACCGGGCCGGCTGCAGGACGCCATGCGCGGACTGGCGCTGGTCGACCTGGCCGACCGCGAGCAGGTCTACCACGCGCTCCGGTGCACCCTGGTCGCGCGCCACGACCACCTCGACATCTTCGACGCCGCCTTCACCGCCTACTGGGAGCGGGAGCCGCGCGAGCCCTCCGACGCCTCCGGCGACGTGCTCAGCCAGGAGCGGCCGATGCTGCCGCCGCCGCCCGGGTCCGAGGAGGGCGCTGTTTCCGGTCCCGACGACGAG
>DASUHV010000280.1:0-2587 GCA_036273355.1 Gaiellales bacterium | reverse complement strand
CGGCGACCGTCGCCGCCCGGCGAGCAGCGCCAGCGCCGCAAAAAGCGCGGCTGCCGTCGACGAATGCCCGCTCGGGAACGAGGGGCCGAGGTGGGCGGCGAGCGGATCGATGGTCGGGCGTGCTCGGTCGACGACGCCCTTGATGGTATTGGTGACGAACGAGTCCCCGAGCGTCACGGCCAGCAGGAACACGGGGATCCAGCGGTTCGGTACGCGGATCCACTCGACGACGCCGACGATGACCGCGATCACGATCACCCCGCGCGTCGATGCGAGGGTGGTCACCGCGTCCAGGAAGCGGCGAGTGCCCTCACCGGTGTGGTGGTGCGCCCAGCGGGCGGCTCCCGCGTCCAGATCCGAAAGCGGCTCGCTGTGGTGAATCAGCACCACCAGCAGCGAGATCAGCACGCCGGCCAGGCACAGCATGCACACCGCCAACGTCAGGGCCAGGCCGGTCAGCAGCTCCGTGTCGAGCCGGCTGTGCACGAACCGTCTGACGGCGGTGTGGGCTCGCAGCTCATCTGCGACCACGCGCGTGGGCTGCTCCCGTGCCGGCCGGTGCAGCACCGGGCGCGCGATCGCCCACGCGATCAGGCCCGCCACGATCGAGATGATCAGCAGCGCGGCTACCGGCAGGACGGCGACCTCCTCATCCCGGTTGTTTGCCCGCGCGCGGATTCGGGAAACATGTCTTCACGATGGACATCGGCGAATACTCACGGGTGGACCAGCCCACCGCGACACTGCCCCGCAGTGCTGACGGCACGCTTCGGCCATCCAGGGAGACGCAGGACGACGGCTTACCGATCCTGTCTCCCCGCCCGAGGGGGATCGCCACGCGTGCCGGCGAGCGGATGGCCGGCCACCCGGTCGTCGCCTTCGTTGTCGTCGCAGTTGCCGGATTCGCGCTGCTCGCGGCGCTGACGGTGCTCGCAGGGTGGCTGCTGAAGACCTACGTGCTGCCCGACCACGGAATCGGTCATGCCGATGAGCACGTCAACGTCTGGCTGGCGGCGCATCGCACTCCCACTCGGGACGACGTGTCGTTCTGGATATCCGGCATCGGCGACGTGTTCGCCATCCCCGCGCTCGTGATCCTGACCGCGCTGGGCGCGATGGTGATGCGGAAGTGGCGCATCGCGGCCTTCATCGTGGCGGCCATCGCCATCGAGGCTGCGACCTACCGCGTGGCGACGCTGCTGATCCATCGGCAACGGCCGCAGGTGCACCGCCTCGACCAGCTTCCCGTCAACGCCAGCTACTACTCCGGCCACACCGCGGCATCGGTGGCCGTGTACTGCGGCCTGGCCTTGCTGATCACCTCACGGATCCGGAGCACCGGGGCGCGGATCGCCTGCTGGGTGATCGCGATCGCCATCCCGCTGCTGGTGGCCCTCTCCCGGGTGTATCGCGGAATGCACCATCCGACCGACGTGGGCGCGGCCATGCTGGTCGGCATCGGAACCCTGGTGGTGGCACTGGCCGCGGCTCGCGCCGCGAAGGCCGCGCAACTGGCCGGGGAGCGTGCGTCGTGACGAAGCAGATCGCAGTGGTCGCCCACGCCGGCAAGACTCTCGAGGGTGGCTTGCCGCAGCTTCGCCGCAGCCTCGCCGAGCACGGCGTGGAGGATCCGATGTGGGCGGAGGTCTCGAAGAGCCGCGAGGCACCCAAGCAGGTGAAGCGGTTTCTCGAGCAGGGCGCCGAGCACTTCTTCGTGTGGGGCGGCGACGGCATGGCGCAGCGGTGCATCGACACGCTCGCCGGCAGCAAGGCGACCGTGGCGATCATCCCGGCCGGCACCGCGAACCTGCTTGCCTCCAACCTTGGGCTTCCCACCACCATCGACGGCGCGGTCGCGAACGGCCTGTCGGGCCGGCCGCGCCAGATCGACGTGATCAACCTGAACGGCGAGCGGTTCGCCGTCATGGCCGGCACCGGCTTTGACGCCAACATGATCCGCAGCGCCGACGGCGGGCTCAAGGACAAGCTGGGCCGTGCCGCCTACGTCTGGACCGGCACCAAGAGCTTTCGCACCCCGCCGTTCAAGGCCAAGATCGAGGTCGACGGAAGCCCCTGGTTCAGCGGGCCGGCGAGCTGCATCCTGGCCGGAAACGTCGGTGCGCTGTTCGGGGGCGTGCGGGTCTTCGACGACGCCGAGCCGGATGACGGGCTCTTCGATCTGGCCGTGATCACGGCCGACGGCGTCGCGCAGTGGGCGCGCACCGTGGGCCGCACGATCGCCGGCAACCCGGACAGGTCGCCGTACTTCCGCTCCACGAAGGCCCGCCGCATACGCGTGAAGCTCGATCGCAAGGTGCGCTACGAGATGGACGGCGGCGCTCGCACCAAGGCAAAGGACTACACCCTCGAGGTCGAACCGGCTGCGGTCACCGTGTGCGTGCCGGCCCATCCCAATGGAGGCGAACCCACATGAGCAGCATCGAGGCACAGGCCAGAACCACCGGTCGTCAGGTGACGCATAGCACGACGTTCGAGGTGCTGACCAGGCTCGGATTCATCGCGCGCGGCGTGGTGTACGCGACCATCGGCCTGCTCGCGATCCAGGTGGCGATGCATGCGACCAGGC
>DASUHV010000279.1:0-2810 GCA_036273355.1 Gaiellales bacterium | reverse complement strand
GGTGATCGTGCTCGCCCGCGCCGAGCGCGAGCCGCGGTTCATGCACGCGTACCCGTCGGTCGACAACGGGCCGTCGAACGCGATCTGCCGGCGGCTCGGCTTCCAGCTGGCCGGGGCCGTTGACCTCGAATACCCGCCCGGTACCCCAATGCGCTGCAACGACTGGCGGCTCGACCTGGCCGCGGCCGCGGCGGGCGGATTTCGGACCGAGGGCAAAACTGGACTCAGTTCATAAATCCTGCTAGCCTGCTCTGCCATGGGCGAGCTGGGGTTACGGGAGCGGAAGAAGCTGCGCACGCGCGAGGCGATCGCGACGGTGGCGCTCGACCTGTTCGCCGAGCGCGGCTACCAGCAGACGACCGTGGCCGAGATCGCCGAGGCGGCGGAGGTATCCAGGGGTACGCTGTTTGCGTACTTCCCCTCCAAGGAGGAGATCGTGTTCGCCGACACCTCGCCCCTGCGTGAGCAGCTCTGCCACGAGCTCCGCCACCGCAGCAACGGCCTGTCGGCGGTGGACACCCTTCGCGCTTTCGTGGCCGACCACATGATCACTCCCGGCCCGCGCGAGGCGCTCCGCGAGCGGCTGATCGCGGAGAACGAGCAGCTCCGCGTCCACTACCGCGCACGCCTGGCCGAGGTCGAGGATGCGCTGGCCGAGGCGATCGCCGCCGATCTGGGCGAGCCGCCCGACGGGCCGCGCCCGCGGTTCGCTGCTGCCGCAGCCCTGTCCGCGATCTCGATCGCGAAGGCTCAGGCCCGCAGCGTGCACGGGGCCACGGCGTCTCGCACGCAGGCGGTGGCGGTGCTCGACCAGGCGGCGGCGTTCCTCGAGGGCGGCCTGGCCGCGATCGGCGCCACTCCGGCCCGGCACCGGTCAGCCTGATGGAGGCCGCGCACGAGCATCGGCAGCACTACGGCATCACGTTTGCCACCCTGGCTGTGGCGGCGATCGTCTACGCGCTGCTGCAGTCGCTGGTGGCGCCGGCGCTGCCGGCCATCCAGGCCGACCTGAACGCCTCCGCCACGGGCGCCACCTGGATCCTCACCGCCTACCTGCTGAGCGCCTGCGTGGCCACGCCGATCGTGGGGCGGCTGGGCGACATGTTCGGCAAGAAGAAGATGCTGGTGATCACCCTGTGGGTGCTGGCGCTCGGCACGCTGCTGGCGGCGCTGTCGTCGACGATCGCGCTGATGACCGCGGCCCGCGTGATCCAGGGCATCGGCGGCGCCGTGTTTCCGCTGGCCTTCTCGATCATTCGGGACGAGTTCCCGCGCCGGCGGATCGCGCATGGCATCGCCATGATCTCGGCCCTGGTCGGGATCGGCGGCGGCCTCGGCATCGTGCTGTCCGGCCCGATCGTGCAGCACCTCAACTACCACTGGCTGTTCTGGCTGCCGCTGGCGGCGATCGTGCCCGTAGCGATCATCACGATGGTGATGATCCCCGAGTCGCCGATCCGCACTCCCGGCAGGGTCGACTGGGCCGGGGGCGTGCTGCTCGCCGCCTGGCTGGTGGCGCTGCTGGTCGCGGTCAGCGAGGGGCCCAGCTGGGGCTGGACGTCGGCGCTGACGCTGGGCCTGCTGGCGGCGTCCGTGCTTGCCGTGGTCGCATGGGTGGTCGTCGAGTCGCGGATGGCGGAGCCGCTGGTGGACATGACGATGCTGCGCGACCGGCCGGTGTGGGCGACCAACCTGTCGGCCACGCTGATCGGCTTTGGCATGTTCGCGTCGTTCGTGCTGATCCCGCAGTTCGTGGAGATGCCGAAATCGACCGGCTACGGGTTCGGCGCCTCCGTCACCGAGGCCGGGATCTTCCTGCTGCCGGCGACGGTCGGCATGCTCCTGGTGGGCCCGGTGGCCGGCCGCATGTCGGTGACGGTGGGCTCGCGCGTCCCGCTGGCACTGGGCGGGCTGCTGAGTGCCGTTGCCTGGATGCAGCTGGCGCTGTTGCACAGCCAGAGCTGGCAGGTCTACACGGCCACCTTCGTCATGGGCCTGGGCATCGGCCTGGCCTTCGCCTCGATGGTGAATGTGATCGTGGAGTCGGTGCGGCCGGATCAGACCGGCGTCGCGACGGGCATGAACGTGATCTTCCGAAACGTCGGCGGTGCGCTGGGCGGGCAGATCTCAGCCAGCATCCTGACCGCCAGCGTCGTCGCCGGAGCGTTGCCCACGCAGGGCGCGTTCGTGGACGCGTTCTGGCTGTCGGCCGCGATGCTGCTGCGGGGCTTTGCAGCGGCGCTCCTGGTTCCGAAGCGCGGCGCCGCGCCCAGCGCCGTCCCCGCCGAGCAGGGACAGGTGCTGGACGCGGTCTGACTCAGGCGCCGGCGGGACGGCGCGCGTCCAGCCGCAGCGTCCATGCATCGACGCTGTCGACGACCAGGTGCGTGCCGCTCCACGGATCGCGTGCCAGCGTCTCACGCACCTCGTCGGCCGACGCAGCCTCCGCGACGTGGACGACGCGGTACTCGTCGCCGAGCGGTCCCCCCAGAACGATGAAGCCTGCGTCCACGAGTCCGTCCATGAACGCGGCGTGCTCGTCCCAGCCGGACTGCTGCTCGAGCGGCAGCGACCGGTCGTAGTCAGGCCCCGACCGGTGGATCACCACATGGAACGTGGCCATAGCTACATCTCGGGCGTGGGAGCGGATTCGTCGTTCTGCCAGAGGCCGAACTCGTTGCCCTGCGGGTCCGTGCAGGTGACGAACCAGCCCATGTTCGGGACGGGCATCGGTTCGTCCGCCTTGCCTCCGAGCTCGTTGACGCGCGCCGCGCCGGCCTTGATGTCGTCGACGTCGAAGTACGCGCGCG
>DASUHV010000278.1:0-3953 GCA_036273355.1 Gaiellales bacterium | reverse complement strand
GCCCAGCGTCTGCCGGGGCGAGGCGCCTACCTGTGTCCCGGTCAGGAATGCCTGACGCGGGGGACACGCAAGGGGGCGTTGGCCAGGCGGTTGAAGGCGCCTTCAGGCGCCGCCGCCGGCCTCGAGCGGCGGATCCCGGTTGAGCAGGGGCCGCCGGTTTGGGAGAATTGAGGACTGAATGGCAAAACGAACGGTCACAGACATCGCCCGCGAGCAGGGCGTCACGGAGGCTGAGGTCAAGGAAAAGCTTGACGCGGCCGGCACCGCCTCGGGCACGGACGACCTGATCGACGACGACGACGTGCGCCGCGCGTTCGGCGCCAAGGCCACCGTTCCCGCGCAGGAGCCCGGCCAGGCCGCCCGCCAGCCGCGCCCCCAGCGGGGAGCCACGGCCGGTCGCCGCCGCCGGGTCGTGATCGACTCGCAGGCCGGCCGCCGACCCGGTCAGCGCCGCGACCGCGGCGCGCCGCGCCCGGAGGTCAAGCGCGAGCCGGAGGTGCCGACCGGGCCCGTCAAGGTCGAGTCGGGAGTCACGGTCAAGGACCTGGCCGAGAAGCTCGGCATCAGCCCCGCCAAGATCATCGCCTACATGATGTCCGAGGGACAGATGGTGACGCTGACGGTGTCGCTGTCCGACGACGACGTGCTGCTGATCGGCCTCGAGTTCGACCGCGAGATCACGATCGCGCACACGGCCGACGAGGAGGACGAGGAGGTCGTCTACGACGATCCCGAGGACTCGCTCCAGCAGCGGCCGCCGGTGGTCACGATCATGGGCCACGTCGACCACGGCAAGACCACGCTGCTCGACTCGATCCGCGAGTCGTCGGTGGTCTCGACCGAGGCCGGCGGCATCACGCAGCACATCGGCGCCTACCAGGTCGACGTCGACGGCGGCCGCAAGGTCACCTTCCTCGACACCCCCGGCCACGAGGCCTTCACCGCGATGCGCGCCCGCGGCGCCAAGGTCACCGATGTGGCCGTGCTGGTGGTCGCCGCGGACGACGGCGTGATGCCCCAGACGGTGGAGGCGATCGACCACGCCAAGGCGGCATCGGTGCCGATCGTGGTGGCCGTCAACAAGATCGACAAGGAGGACGCGAACCCCGAGCGGGTGCGCGGCGAGCTGGTCAACCACGGGCTGCAGCCGGAGGAGTGGGGCGGAGACACGATCTTCGTCGACGTCTCGGCCAAGGCCAAGGAGAACCTCGACCAGCTGCTCGAGATGCTGTTGCTGCAGTCAGACGTGCTGGAGCTGAAGGCCAACCCGAGCGCCGAGGCGAGCGGGGTCATCATCGAGTCGCGCCTGGACGTCGGCCGCGGGCCGGTGGCGACGCTGCTGGTGCAGCGCGGCACCCTGCGCGTGGGCGACGCGGTCGTCGCAGGCGACGCCTGGGGCCGCGTGAAGGCGCTGAACGACCACAACGGCAAGCGCGTCAAGGAGGCTGGCCCGGCCGTGCCGGTCGAGATCCTGGGCTTCGACAAGCCGCCGCCGGCGGGCGAGTTCTGCCACGTCGTCGAGAACGACCGGATCGCCCGCCAGATGGCGCAGAAGCGCGCGCAGCGGATCCGCACCGAGATGCTGGCCCGCCGCAACAAGGCGGTCAGCCTGGAGGATCTCTTCTCCGCGGTGCAGGAGGGTGCGGTGCAGGAGCTGGGCCTGATCATCAAGGCCGACGTGCAGGGCTCCGTCGAGGCCGCCGAGGGCGAGATCGCCAAGATCCAGCACCCCGAGGTGACGGTCAGCGTGATCCACTCCGGCGTCGGCGGCATCACCGCCTCGGACATCAACCTGGCCGCCGCGTCCAACGCGATCGTGGTCGGCTTCAACGTCCGCCCGAACGCCGAGGCGAAGGCGCTGGCCGAGCGCGAGGGCGTCGACATCCGCACGTACAAGGTCATCTACCAGCTGACCGAGGACATCCAGCAGGCGCTGATCGGCATGCTCGCTCCCGAGCAGGTCGAGGAGATCCTGGGCGAGGCCGAGGTGCGCCAGACGTTCAAGGTGTCGCGGCTGGGCACGATCGCAGGCTGCATGGTCACGAGCGGCGTCATCCAGCGCGGTGCGCAGGTGCGGCTGCTGCGCGACGGCGCGATCGTCCACGACGGCCGCATCGCCACGCTGCGACGCGTCCAGGACGACGTCCGCGAGGTGCAGCAGGGGTTCGAGTGCGGCCTCACGATCGAGGGCTACAACGACGTCAAGGAAGGCGACGTGCTCGAGGTCTACACGGTCAAGGAAGTCGCCCGCACGAGCTAGTCCTGGTCGCTGGCCAGGCGGATCACCCGTTCCAGGCCGATGCCGCTGGTGAACAGGCGCTCGGCCCGGTCGGAGAGCAGCCGCTGCGTCCAGTCGGTGCTGCCGCCGTCGGCCACCGACAGCCTGCGGCCGTCCCGCTCGACGTCGATGTTCAGGAGCAGGCCGTTGTAGTACCCGATCCCCGCCAGGCGGCCGACGCGGAAGCCGAGGCGTGCTTCCGGGAACTGCTCCCGCAGCGGCGCGTACACCCGCTCTCGCACCAGCTCCAGCAGCCGGGCGCCCTCGACCCGCTCGGCGAACCGCTCCACCGCGACGCCCGACTCGGCCAGCAGCTGCTCGGGATCGAGATCGTCGTCGCGGGCCTGGTCGGCGAGGTCGTCCAGGTCGGCCCGCGCCTCGCGGCAGAGCGCGCGCAGCAGAGCCGTGTCGCTGACCTCGACCACCGGACGACCGGCGTCGTAGCCGGCGGCCGCCAGAGTCGCGATCACGCGCAGGTGGACGGCGATGTGCTCGTGCAGAGAGGCCAGCCCGAAGCCGTGATCGGGCTGCCGCCGACCGCTGCTGACCAGCGCGAACAGCCCGAAGTGCTGGTTCCAGCCGCCGCCGAACCGCTGCATGCGCAGCACCCGTCCCACCCAGCAGAGCCGCACCGGGGCCGCCTCGCCGGCGCGTCGCCGCAGCGCCGCCTCCAGCGCCAGGCTGGTCGTGGGGTCGGACAGCACCTCGCCGCCGCGGACGGTTGCAAGGGACAGGTTCTGGTCGAGCCCGCCCAGCACCGTGTTGACGCCGGCCGGGGCCACCGGCGAGAGCGTCACCGGCTCGAACCCGGGCGCCGCGTCGATCGCCAGCAGGCCCGCCAGCTGCAGCGCGCGGCCGTCCGCCGCGACCGGCGCCAGCGTGGGGTGGTCGCGCCGCGCCTGCAGGACGCCCGCCGGGTCGAGACCTGCCGCGCGGCGCCGGGTGACGTGCAGCAGCAGCGAGCGCAGGTCGGAGGCGGGCAGCTCCTCGAGCTGGTCGACCAGCACGCCCTGACGGCGGAGGCGCCTCACCACCGGGCCTGCCGGCGGCACGTCCAGCCAGCGGCGCATCCGCAGCTCCATCAGGTCGGGCGCGGCCTCGGCCGGGTGCGGCCCGGCGATCACCTCGAAGCCGCAGCGGCGGTAGAGGTCGAGGGCACCCGTGTTCAGCTCGCGCACGTCAAGCTCGATCGCGGCGCTGCCCTGCCGCGCCGCCCAACGGCACACGCCCTCCACCAGGCGTTGCCCGATCCCGCGCCGGCGCCATTCCGGGTCGACCCACATCGCCACCAGGTCGGCCGCGCGGGCGGGGTCGAGGCGCAGCCCGGTGGCGCTGCCGACGTGGCGGTCGCCGTCGACGACGTGGAACGTGGCCACCTGCGAGCTCTGCGCCGCGATCGCCGCACGCTCCTGCCAGAACTCGTCCGGCTGAGCCGCCTCGTCGGCGTGACGCGAGGCGAACGCATCGGGCGTCTCCAGCAGCATCGCCAGGCGCACGCGGCGCAGCTCATCGACATCGTCGACGCGGACGCGGCGCATGCGCAGGTTGCTCACGCGCCAACCGTACGCGATCCGCCCTCGAACACGGCCTGGGCGTGTGCGCTCGTGCCCAGCACCAGCACCTCGTCGCCGGCCCGCAGCACCGAGTCGCCGCGGGCCTGGCGGGCGGCACCGTC
>DASUHV010000277.1:0-9076 GCA_036273355.1 Gaiellales bacterium | reverse complement strand
GGCTGGGAGGGCGGCACCTCGGAGGCGACGTTGGTGCCGTTCGCCAGCTGCACCAGGTCGCCGGTCATGCTGGTCGGGTCGATCGTGAACGTCCCGGGGGTCACCAGCCCGACGTCGACGTAGGTGCGGGTCGGCGGCTCGCCGGCCACCGACTGGTGCACACGGCTGACGGCCGTGGAGATCGAGTTGGCCAGCGAGCGCGCCGCGTCCGCGTGGTTCGTGATCAGGCCCATCGCGCTGATGTCGTTCTCGACCTGGCTGACCGAGTTGCCGCCCACCACATAGACCTCGGCTGCCGCCTTCAGCTGCAGCCGGTCGACGTCCTGAGGCGTCGGCACCATCGACTCCGGCACCAGCACCACGTCGGCCTGCGCGTGCTGGATCTGCTTCAGATCGGGCTGGCCGTTGGTTGTCATGACGGGCAGGTGCAGCGACTGCTTGGGGTAGGTCTCGAGGCCGCTGCGCCCGACCAGCAGCTTCTCCGCCCCGATCCTGTACAGCGCCGCGGTCATGCCCGGGTCGAGCGAGACGATGCGGCGGGGAGCGGTGTCGATGCGCACCTGGCGGCCGAGCGCGTCACGCACCGTCTGCGGGTACGCGGGCAGTGCGCCCGTGGGCTCAGGCTTGAACCCGCACGAGCTGCAGAGCAGAACGATCAGCGCAAGCGCGGTCACCCGGGGCAGCATGGAGCGCGATTGTACTGTTCGATCGTGAGACGACACAGCTGGTTGTTCTGGGCGTTCCTGCTGGTGCTGGTGACCGGCGCCGTGCTCTACGGGCCGGCGGAGCTGGCGCAGCGTTCCACAGCCGCAGACGAGCCGGTGTCGTTCCTGTCCCACCCGCTCGAGGGCTGGAAGTTCATGCTGACCGCGGCCCGTGAGCGGCCGGGGGCGGTTGCCGGCACGCCGGCGGAGGCCCGGCAGATCGCGCTGCGCACGTTCGACGACGGCACGCTGCGGCCCACCCGCGTCGACTTGCTGTGGCTTCCGGACCGTCGCGTCCGCTTGCGCACGCTGCAGGGAAACCGCGAGCTCACGACGAAGTCCCAGCTACTCTGGAAGGTGACGGGGCACCGGGGCCAGGATGGCCCCAACGTGACCGTCGGCTTGATCGACCTCGCCACCGGAAGGGTGATCTACGACGGCCGACTGGCTGCAGAATAACTGGCCCACGATTGCGATTGCGTGCGGCGGCCTGCTGGTTTTGTGGGCCGTCGACCGGATGCTGGTCCGCTACGGCCACCGCTGGTCGGAGCGGCTGCCGGTGGCCGACCGCCCCATGCTCGAGACCCGCTACCGCCTGCTGCGGCGGGTGGCGTCGGCGGTGGTGCTGTTCCTGGCCGTGGGTGCGCTCCTGTTCAGTGTCTCGGCCACGCGCGAGTACGCACAAGCGGTGTTCGCATCCTCCGCGGTGCTGGGGCTCGCGGTCGGGTTCGCCGCCCGGTCGACGATCGCCAACTTCGTGGCCGGCGTGATGATCGCGATCACCCAGCCCGTGCGGCTGGGCGACCGCGTCCAGATCGGCGACGCCGACGGCCAGGTCGAGGATATCGGGCTCACGTACACGCGCCTGCGCACGCCCGACAACCGGCGGGTGCTGATCCCCAACGAGGAGCTGGCCAGCTCGCGCGTCACCAACCAGACGCTGATCGACTCCGTCAGCCTGGCGCGCGTGCTGGTGACGGTGCCGCTGAGCGCCGACACGGCGCGCGTGCGGGAGCTGCTGGCGGGCCTGGTGCTGGTCGCGCCCGGCCGTCTCGGTGACCGTCCCGATCCGGGCGTGGCCGTGGCCGAGCTGACCGCCGACAGCGCCGTGTTCAGCCTCGGCGTGTGGGTGGCGGATCCGCAGACGGCGGTGCAGACGTCAGCCTGGCTGCGCGAGCAGACGCTGGCGCGCCTCGCCGACGACGGCATGTTCCGCGGCATCGAGGCCTCGATCGCGAAGTGACGCCCCGCGACGGCAATCGCTCGTACGACGACGTCCTCGCCCACGTCGCCGCCAAGCGCCGCAAGCGACGGTCCCGAGAGCGTCGCAACGGCCGCAGGTCGGCGATGGCGACGCTCGTGCTGCTGCTGGTGTTCGTCGTGATGGCGCTGCTGGTCTCGGGTGCCGTCGCGGGTGCGATCTACGTGCACGGGGTGCTCACTGGGGTGTCCCTGGACACGCTCCAGGCGGACCCGCCCGGGATCAACTCGCAGATCTACGACCGCGACGGCCACCTGCTGGAGACGATCTCGTCGACCGAGAACCGCACGCCCGTCAAGGCCAGCCAGATCTCACCGTGGCTGAAGATCGCGACCGTCGACGTCGAGGACAAGCGCTTCTGGCAACACGGCGGCCTCGACTACCCCGGCATCATCCGCGCGGCGATCGACAACCTTCAGGCGGGCCAGATCACCCAGGGTGCCTCCACGCTGGAGCAGCAGCTGGTGCGAAACCTGTACCTGTCCGACGAGCAGTCGGCCACCCGCAAGATCCGCGAGGCCTGGCTGGCCACGCAGATGGCCGACGAATGGTCGAAGCGCAAGATCCTGACCGAGTACCTGAACGTCGTCCCCTACGGCGCGGTCACGTACGGCTGCCAGGCGGCTGCGCTGCGCTACTTCGACCGCCCCTGCTCGAAGCTGACGATCAAGCAGGCGGCATTGCTGGCAGGGCTGCCGCAGAACCCGATCACCTACAACCCGCTGTCCAACAAGGCGGCGGCCCGGGCCCGCCGCAACGAGGTGCTGGCGGCGATGCTCTCGGCCGGCCACATCACCCAGGCCCAGTACGACGCGGCCTCCTCGTCCAAGCTCGGCACCCACCCCGGCCGCTACCTCGACCAGACCGGGGGCGACGAGGGCTACTTCGTGTCGTGGGTGCGGCAGACGCTCGAGGAGAAGCTGGGCCGAAACACGGTCAAGAAAGGCGGGCTGGCCATCCACACCACGCTTGACCCGCGCCTGCAGGCGGCCGCCCACAACACGCTCCGCAACATGATGAGCTGGTCGGGTGCTCCGGCCGCCGCGCTGGTCTCGATCGACCCCCGCAACGGCCAAGTGCTGGCGATGGACGCGTCGGTGCCGTTCAGCAAGACCTCGCAGTTCAACATCCCGGCCGAGGCCTACCGCCAGGTCGGATCCACGTTCAAGATGTTCACGCTCGTCACGTCGATCGCCGACGGCTACAACCCGAACACCACGTCGGAGCTCTCGGCGCACCTGTCCTACACGTTCCCCAACACGCCGCTCGGGCCCAGCAACCCATGGGTGGTCGACACCGCCTCGGACAGCGAGGAGCTGAACGCTCCCCGCACCATCGCCGACGCAACCGCCCAGTCCGACAACACCGTCTTCGCGCGACTGGCGATCGACCTGGGTGCGCCGTCGATCGTGGACACCGCGCACAAGATGGGGATCCCCAAGTCGGTCAAGCTGGCGCCCTACCCGTCCATCACGCTCGGCGTCAGCCCGGTCTCGCCGCTGTGGATGGCGGCCGCCTACTCGACCCTGGCCGCCAACGGCGTTCGCCACGATCCGCAGTTCGTGACCAGCATCGACAGCATCGCTTCGGGCCGCACCCTTGAGACGAACAAGTCGCAGGCAAAGCGCGTGCTGTCGGACGGCGTCGCCTACGAGGCGAACAAGGTGCTGGAGGGGCCGATCTGCTGCGGCACCGCGGCCGCCACGGCGCAGTTCCCCGACGGCCGCGTTGAGGCCGGCAAGACCGGCACCACCAACGACTACAAGGACGCCTGGTTCTGCGGCTACACGCCCAACCTCACGACCTGCGTCTGGATGGGCTACCCCAAGGGCGAGATCACGCTCACCAACCTGAACGGCCACACCCCGTTCGGCGGCGACATCCCGGCCACGATCTGGCGCACCTACATGGAGCGGGCGTTCGCGCTCGAGCCGAAGAAGTTCCCGCCGGTCTACGACTGGCCGCTGCCCAGGCACCCCGTGCAGTGGGTGCCGTTCCACTCGCAGTTCCCGACCTTCGTGCCCTGCACGGTCAAGTGCAACCCCAAGACCACCAAGGGCGGCGGAGGTACCAGCGGTGGCGGTACCAACGGCGGCACCAGCGGCGGAACCAGCGGCAATGGCGGCGGTGGTGGCGGCAGCGGCGGGCCGCCACCCTCGACCTGATCAGCCGGTTCGCGGAACCAATCATCTAGCATCGGTCCGTGCTGTCGGTTGTCGAAGCTCTCGAGGTGATCCGCGGCGCCAGCCCGCGGGTGCGCGCGTCGCAGCAGCCGTTGGACTGGATGCTGAGCGGCCGGGTGCTGGCCGCCGACGTGTTCGCGGAGGTGAGCCTGCCGCCGTTCGCAACCTCTGCGATGGACGGCTACGCCGTGCACGCCGCCGACCTGGGCGGCGCGCCGGTGCCGATCGCGTTCCGCGTCGCCGCCGGCGACCGGCCGAGCCGCCTGCCGGCGGGCAGCAGCGCCGGCATCGCCACGGGCGCTCCGCTTCCGGAGGGCGCCGACGCGGTGGTGCCGATCGAGGACGCGCGCGAGCAGGACGGGCTGATCGCCGAACGGCCGGCGGTGGGAGCCTGCATTCGGCCGGCCGGCGGCGACATCGCGGCCGGCGGCCTGGTCGCCGCGGCCGGAACGGCGCTCTCGCCCGCGGTGCTGGCCGCCCTGGCCGCGTCCGGCTGCGATCGGGTGACGGTGGCAGACCGGCCACGGGTTGCGGTGCTGGCCACCGGCAGCGAGCTGGTCGCTCCCGGGCAGCCGCTGGAGCCGGGTCAGATCTATGAGTCCAACGCCACGGCGCTGGCCGCCCAGGCCGCGCGGGCCGGCGCCGAGCTGATCTCCTCCGGTGTGGTAGCCGACGACCCGGCGGCCACCGAGCGCGCATTCGCCGACGCGATCGCCGCTGCCGACGTGGTGGTGTCGACCGGCGGTGTGTCGGTGGGCCCGCACGATCACGTCAAGCCGGCGATGGAGGCGCTGGGCGTGCGCGAGCTGTTCTGGCGCGTCGCCCACAAGCCCGGGAAGCCGCTCTGGTTCGGCGCGGCGCCCTCCGGCGCGCTCGTGTTCGGCCTGCCCGGAAACCCGGTCTCCAGCCTGGTCTGCTTCGAGCTGTTCGTGCGAGCCGCCCTGGACACCATGACCGGCGCCCGGGCGCGGCCGCTGCCGGTGGCACGGCTCGCGTCGCCGGTGCGGCGGCTGCGCCAGCGAGATCACGCAGTGCGCTGCCGCCTGGAGCCGGGAGATGACGGCATGCGGCTGCATCCGCAGGACGCACAGGACTCCCACATGATCGCGCACGCTGCGTCGGCCGACGCGCTGGCGCTGGTAGCTGCCGGCGAAGGCGAGGCGGCGGCCGGCGACCTGGTCAGCTACCTCGTGATCTAGCCAATCTCGGCTAGCTCGGCAGCGGAACCGTGCGGCCGTGCTTGCCGGGCAGCGTCACCGAGACGCCGCGGGCGAACACCACCCAGCGGTGCGAGGCGCTGTAGAGCGGGTGGCAGGCCGAGAGCACCAGGCGGTCGTAGCCCTGAGGCGTGATGATGCCCCAGTCCGTGTTGGGCACCACCTGGTGCATCTGCACGCGGTACGTGAACGTGGCGTACGGCATCTCCAGCGTGATGGTGTCGCCGTTGCGGATCTCGTCGATGTGGCGGAACCACGCGCCGTAGGTGGTGCGGTGGCCGGCGATCGCCACCGTGGATCCCATTCCCGGGAAGGACGTGTTCATGTAGTGGCCGGGGCCCTTGCTGAGGTCGGCGTCGAAGCCGGCAGTGGTGCCCTGCACAACCACCACGTCGGACAGGCCGATGCGATGGATCGTGAGCCGCCCGAACGCACGCCCCTCCTTGAGGCTGTGCTTGAACTCGAGCGCGTCCTTCCGCACCAGTGCCAGGGCGGCGCTGTTGTCGGGCGGCGGTGTGACGATCTTGAACTGCTGCTGGGACTTGTGGAACTCGGAGGTCAGCGCCCGCTGCTGCCAGTGCGCCCACAGCCAGGTGACCGGGTCGCCCCAGGCCAGGATCAGGCCGGCGTACAGGATCACGCCAACGCCCACCACGATCAGCGTGGTGGAGATGCGCCGGAGCCGGCGGCCGGGAGAGCCGGCGGCCGTGCCGGCCGCCATTGTGCGAGTCGCCATGCCTCAGTTATACAGCCGATGCGGCGGATGCGCAGGTCCGTACCGGCCCGCGATCAGCGCCGCCACCTGCGCCGCGGAGGCGGCGGTCAGGATCAGGCAGACCGCGATCGCGGGTGACAGGTAGCCGCTGGCGGTCATCGCCAGCATCGCCCGCGGGGTTGAGAGGCCGAGGTGGAACTGGGTCGCGTACTCGAATATCAGGAGCGCCGGGCCCAGGAACCCGATCAGGTACACCAGCACCATGTAGCGGCGCCCGGCGCGGGCCGCCGTGGGCAGCAGCAGCCATGCGTGCGCAGCGGGCAGCACCAGGATCAGCGCGAACGGGTTGAACGCCACCAGCAGCGTGGACGCAAACGCGAGCCCGAGCAGGCCGGCCACCAGCCCGGTGGTGCGCTCGCCACCGGACACGGTCGTGATTATCGCCGTTCGCGGCCGGGTCGCGAATCTCCAGACGGCCACCCCGGCCAGCGCCGCCAGCAGGATGCCGCTCCAGGTGATGCCGAGGGCGTGCGGCCGCGGCGCCAGGTTGAGGCCGGACGCGAGGTCCCCCGGCAGCGCCGGCAGCAGCCACAGGGTGACCAGGAACGCGGCCCAGGGCAGCACCCGCCAGCACAACGCCGTCACCGCCGGCGCCAGCGGCAGCCGCCGGCGCCTGCAGCGCGCGGCCATGTCCAGCGTGCACGCCAGAGCGGGGGCGAGCAGGGCCACCAGGGCCGTCTCGGCCAGCCACCCCCGCATCGTGCGGGTGCCGAGGAAGATGTCGGGGCGTCCGCCCGGCTCGATCACGGACGCGCCGTCCAGCTGCTGCACCAGGCTGGCCGTCGCGTTGCCGACGTCGGTCAGCTGAGCAGGGCTGTAGCTGGTGAACGTGGCATTCGGGTCGGGCGGCGGGCCGGCGGTCAGGGACAGCGCGGGCACGCTGCGGGCCAGCAACGGCCCCTGCTCGCCCAGTGCATAGGGCACGGCCAGGCCGGAGAGCTGGTCGAGCAGGCCGGGCACCACGGGCGATCGCCCGGTGGTGCGCTGGATCGCGCTGCGCGCGGTGCGAAACAGCGTCGGTGACGTGCCCCGGGTCGTGTCCGGCCGGATCACGATCCGGATCGGAGTGCCGTCCGGCGCGGCGACCGAGTCCAGCACGATGGCGGACACCACACGGCGTGCCAGCAGCGAGTGCTCGGCGAAGTACGCGGCGCCCTGCCCCCCGGTGGTGCCGCCGTCCGTGGACAGGAACAGCAGCCCGTGCTCGAGGGCGGCGGGCCGCAGCTCCCTGGCCAGCTCCAGCATCACGCCCACCGAGGACGCGTTGTCATCGGCGCCGGTGCCGACGCCGTCGTGGTGTGCGACGACCGCGATCAGGTCGGGCAGGCGTCCCGGCAGGTAGCCCATCACGTTCGTCATGGGCACGTTCGGCTGGCCCGGCAGGTCGGCGGCGAACGTCTGTTCGCTCACCTTGTAGCCGAACCGTTGCAGCTGGGAGCTGATCCAGCCGGCTGCGGCGAGATCGCCCGCGCCGCCGGGTCCGCGCATCTTCGGCAGCGACAGCATGTAGGCGGCGCGGGTGGCCGCAGCGCTCCCGTTGAACGGCGTCGGCGGCGTCGGCGGCGTGGGCGGCAGGGCAGGTTCCCGGGTGGCCAGGGCCGCGATCAGCACCGGAACCAGCGCGATCACCAGCAGCAGGCGATACAGCGGCCATGAGACCAGTCCCCTGCGGGTGTTGGCGGCACGGCGCGGCACGCGGCCTTATAGCACGCAATCGCGCTTTGCACGGGGGGTGGGGCACTACGATATGGGGGTGACCGGTGACGCAACCATCCTGCTCGTGGACGACGAGGAGTCGATCCAGAAGCTGCTCACCTTCCCGCTCGAGCGGGAGGGATACCGGGTGGTTCAGGCCCGGGACGGGGAGGAGGCGCTGCTGCGCTTCCAGGAGGGGCCGGTCGATCTGGTGGTGCTGGACGTGATGCTGCCGAAGCTCGACGGCCTCGAGGTCTGCCGCAGGCTGCGCACCACCTCCGCCGTGCCGATCATCATGCTGACGGCGCGCGACGACGAGGTCGACAAGGTGCTGGGCCTGGAGCTGGGCGCCGACGACTACATCACCAAGCCGTTCTCGATCCGCGAGTTCCGAAGCCGCATCCGGGCGATGCTGCGGCGGGCGACGCTGCTCTCGGAGCTGCGGCCGTTCGGCACCGAGGCGATCGCCGTCGACGGGCTCGTGATCGATCCCGCCAAGCGCACCGTCCAGGTGGACGGCGAGGCGGTGCAGCTGACCTACGTGGAGTTCGAGGTGCTGCGGACGCTGGCGACGCACCCGGGTCGCGTGTACAGCCGCCAGTCGCTGCTGGAGGCCGTGTGGGGCGGTTCCGCCTACCGCGAGCCGCGCACGATCGACGTGCACATCCGCCACCTGCGCGAGAAGCTCGAGGCCGACCCGGCCGATCCGTCGTTCATCCTGACCGTGCGCGGAGCCGGCTACCACTTCCGCGACATCGCGCCGGCGCCGTCCGTGCCGTGAGGTCGCTGCGCCTGCGCCTGATCCTGGTGCTGGCGGCCGTTGTCGCCACCGCCATGGGCGTCGTGTTCCTGTACGTGGTGCCGACGCTCCGCGACAACCTGATCGCAGGCCGCCTCAAGCGGCTGGAGCAGGTGTCGCACGCCGAGCAGGACAGGGACTCGACCCTGCGGGGTGAGATCGCGCACCTCAGCCACACCGGCGTGCTGCCGCCCGGCACGCACAAGACGGTGCGTCGCATCGGGCGGCTCGCCAACGCCCGCGTGGGGGTCTTCAAGCTGGATGGGAGCGAGGTCCTGGACACTCGCGTGAACGGCCTGGCCGGAGTCACCAGGAGCGACCCGATCGTGCTGCGCGCCGCGCGCACCGGGTTCGCCAGCGGTCACCACGGCGGCACGCTGGTGGTGGCCTTCACGGTCGGCGACGTGGGCCTGGTGGCGCTCAGCCAGCAGGTCAGCGACGT
>DASUHV010000276.1:0-8278 GCA_036273355.1 Gaiellales bacterium | reverse complement strand
CGATGACGAGATCGCCGCCATCCGCCGCGCCGCGGCCATCCTCGAGCCGGTCTACGCGCAGCTGGTGGGCGACGGCCTGGCCGGGCGCACGGAGTTCGATGTGGCCTGGCGCGTCCAGGAGCTGGTGCGCGAGCACGGCGGCGACGGTATCGCCTTCGACTCGATCGTCGCCTCCGGCGCTTCCGGCGCGCTGCCGCACGCCGAGCCGCGGCGCGAGGCGATCGCCCCCGGCAGCATGGTCACGATCGACATCGGCGCCGTGCTCGACGGCTACCACTCCGACTGCACGCGCACCTTCGCCACGGGCCCGGTCCCCGACCCGCTGGGCGAGGTCTACGAGCTGGTGCTGCGGGCTCAGCTGGCCGGTCTCGAGGCGGTGCGGGCCGGCGTCACCGGCAAGGATGCCGACGCGGTGGTGCGCGACATCATCACCGCGGCCGGCCACGGCGAGCACTTCCAGCACGGCACCGGTCATGGCGTCGGTCTCCAGATTCACGAGGATCCGCGCCTCTCCGTCACCTACCCCGCAACCCTCGAGCAGGGCATGGTCGTCACAGTGGAGCCGGGCGTCTACCTGCCGGGCGTCGGCGGGGTGCGCATCGAGGATCTCGTGGTGGTCACCGCGGACGGCTGCGAGCGGCTCACCGGCTACCCTAAGGAGCTGATCACGGCCGGCTGACGGCCTCACCATCATGGCTGAAACCATCTCCACCAACCAGTTCAAAAACGGCATGCACGTCGAGGTCGACGGCACCATCTACCGCATCGTCGACTTCCAGCACGTCAAGCCCGGCAAGGGCGGCGCGTTCGTCCGCACCAAGCTGAAGGCGCTCGAGTCGGGCGGCGTCGTCGACAAGACCTTCCGGGCCGGTGAGAAGATGCCGCGCATCCACACCGAGGTGGTCAACGTCACCTACCTCTACAACGACGGCAACGACGTGCACCTGATGAACTCCGAGACCTTCGACCAGCTCGCGTTCCCGGCCGACACCATGCGCGAGGAGCTGCAGTACATGCGCGAGAACGACACCGTGCAGCTGCTCACGGTCGATGGCAAGCCGACCTCGCTCCAGCTCCCGGCGGCGGTCGAGCTGAAGGTGGTCGACACCGAGCCGGGCGTCAAGGGCGACACCGTCTCAAACGTGACCAAGCCGGCCACGCTCGAGACCGGCGCCGTCGTCGCGGTACCCCTGTTCGTCAACGTCGGTGACGTGATCCGGGTGGACACGCGCGAGGCGCGGTACATCTCACGCGCGTGACCCGCATCGTCGACACCACGATCCGCCTGCTCTCCCAGCAACCGCTGGTCGGTACCATCTCGACCGCGCGCGTGCTCGAGGTGGCCGAGATCCTCGACCAGGCCGGATTCGCCGCGCTCGAGGTGAGCGGCGGCGGCTGCTTCGACGCCGCCGTCCAGAAGGGCACCGAGAGCCCGTGGGAGCGGATCCGCGGCGTCAAGGCGCGCTGCCGCGAGACGCCGCTGCAGATGGCGCTGCGCGGGCGGTTCCTGGTGGGGTCGCGGCCGCTGTCCGACGACCTGGTGCGCCGCTTCATCCTCTGCGCGGCCGAGAGCGGCATCGAGATCTTCCGGCTGCACGACCCCCTGAACGACGTGGAGAACCTCGAGTCGGCCGCCGCGGCCGTGCGCGAGGCGGGCGGCCGCCTGTACGCCGGCCTGGCCTTCTCCGGCTTCATGCCGAACCTGCCGCGGGTGGTCGACAAGGCGCGGCGGCTGGCCGAGCTGGGCGCCGACCACGTGCTGGTGCACGATCCGGCCGGCGCGCTCGATCCGGGCACGTGCGACCGCGTCATCAACGAGCTGGCGGAGGCGTCCGGGCTGCCGGTCGGCCTCTACTGCCAGGGCACCGGCGGAAACGCGCTGGCGATGGCGATCGAGGCCGCCCGCCACGGCGCGGAGCCGATCGCCACGGCCGTGCTGCCGGTCGCGTACACCCTGCACCGGGTGGCCGGGGAGGTGCTGTGCGACTCGCTCACCGGGCTGGGGCTCGAGCACGGCGTCGATGCCGACCGCGTCTGGGAGGCGTCGCGGTTCATCGACGAGCACGTCACGTCGCAGATGCCGGCGCTCCCGATCCCGCCCCGCATCACGCTGCGCACCGCCTTCAACCGGCTGCCCGTGGGGCTGGTCTCCGAGCTGGACGCGCGGCTGCGGATGCTGGGCGCCGCAGACCGTCTGGACGAGGTGCTGGAGGAGTTCAAGCAGGTGCGCCTCGACTGCGGTGTGCCGCCGCTGGCCCAGCCGGTGGGCGGCATCCTGGCCGGCCAGGCCGTGCGGCACGTGCTGTCGGCCCGGCGCTGGGACGAGGTGTCGCCCGACATGCGCGACTACCTGTCGGGCATCTACGGCAATCCGCCCCAGGCGATCGCGCCGGCGGCGGCCGCCCACGCCGACCCCAACGCGGCCCTCGATCCCTCACCCGACCTCGACCAGATGCGGGCTGAGGGGCTGGCCGCCAGCGAGGAGGATCTGCTGCTGATCGCGCTGTTCGGCGACGACGCCAGCCGGCTGCTGGCCACGCTGCGCGGCCGCGGCGATCGCGAGGATGCTGAGCGCGACGGCCTCGAGCGCAGCCAGTCCGAGCGGATCCGCGAGCTGATCGAGATGGTCGAGGGCTCCGACGTCGGCGAGCTCACCGTCGAGGACGCGGGCGTGCGGATCACGGTGCGCCGCCAGGAGGAACGGCCGCTCGCGCCCGTGGCGACCGCTCCCGCCGTCACCCCAGCTGACAACGGAGCCGCGGAGTCCGCCGCCCCGAGCGTGTCGCAGACGGTCACGGTGCCGTCGCCGATGGTGGGCACGTTCTACCGCTCGCCCTCGCCGACCGCCGAGCCGTTCGTCAGCGAGGGCGACACCGTCGCCGTCGATCAGGTGCTGTGCGTGCTGGAGGCGATGAAGCTGTTCAACGAGCTCAAGTCCGAGCACGCCGGCGTGATCCGTGCGGTGCTGGTCGGCAACGCCGAGCCGGTCGAGTACGGCCAGCCGTTGTTCGAGCTGGAATTGGCTTAGATTTGCCGTGTTGCGCCGCGTCCTGATCGCGAACCGCGGGGAGGCGGCCGTGCGCCTTGTGCGCGCCTGCCACGACCTCGGCGCGGAGGCGGTGGCCGTGTACTCGACCGCCGACAGCGACGGGCTGTGGGTGGGCATGGCCGACCGCGCGGTGTGCATCGGGCCGCACGCGGCGGCCGACAGCTACCTGCGGGTGCCGAACCTGATCGCGGCCGCCGAGACCACCGGCTGCGATGCCGTCCATCCCGGCTGGGGGTTCCTGGCCGAGAACGCGGGCTTCGTGCGCGCCTGCGAGGACAACGACCTGGTGTTCGTGGGCCCGTCGGCCGAGGCGATCGAACTGATGGGCGACAAGAGCCGCGCCAAGCAGACCATGGCCGGCGCCGGCGTGCCGCTGGTGCCGGGCAGCCAGGAGCGGCTGTCGGGTGCCTCCGAGGCGGCCCAGCTGGCCGGCCAGGTCGGCTACCCGGTGCTGCTGAAGGCGTCGGCCGGTGGCGGTGGCCGCGGCATGCGCATGGTCGCCGGGCCGGATCAGGTCGAGGAGGCGTACCGGATGGCGTCGGCTGAGGCCGAGAGCGCCTTCGGGGACGGCAGCATGTACCTCGAGAAGGCGATCGTCGAGCCCCGCCACGTCGAGATGCAGGTGCTGGCCGACCGCGAGGGCGGCGTGCTCGTGCTGGGCGAGCGGGACTGCTCGGTGCAGCGCAGGCACCAGAAGCTGATCGAGGAGGGCCCCAGCCCGGCGCTGGACGAGGCCACCCGTGCCGCGATGGCCGAGGCCGCGGGCCGCGCCTGCAGCGCCTGCGACTACGTCAACGCCGGCACAGTCGAGTTCCTGGTCGACCGCGACGGCGGGTTCTCGTTCATCGAGATGAACACCCGCCTTCAGGTCGAGCACCCCGTGTCGGAGCTGCTGACCGGCATCGACATCGCCGTCTGGCAGCTGCGGATCGCCGGCGGCGAGCGCCTGCCGGCCACCGGCCTGGCGCCGCTTGTCGGCCACGCCATCGAGTTTCGCATCAACTGCGAGGATCCCCGCCGCGGGTTCATGCCTGCCGCCGGCACCGTCAGCCGCTTCCGGCCGCCGCTCGGCGCCGGCGTGCGCGTCGACACCCACGCCTACGAGGGCTACCGGGTGCCGCCGTTCTACGACTCGCTGCTGGCCAAGGTGATCGTCCACGGCGGCGATCGCGAGCAGGCCATGGCGAGAGCCCGCCGAGCGCTGGGCGAGCTCGAGATCGAGGGCGTCGCCACCACCCGCGAGCTGTTCCTGGAGATCCTGGACGAGCCGCGCTTCGGCTCCGGCCGCTACACGACCGCCTACCTCGACGACGCCCGGGGCGCGCTGCCGTCGCTGGCGGAGCAGGTGGCATGAGCGTGCAGCTGGCGAACGCGACCATCTCGGACGAGGCGCTCGTCTCGATCGTCCGTGGCGCCGTCGGCCGGGTGGAGGGTGTGCGCCTCGATCAGCCCGGCCGCGTGTCGCGCGTCCTGCCGGGCCGGCGCGGTGCGGTCAGCTGGGAGCTGGACACCCGGGGCGTCGCCTTCGACGTGGACGTGGCTGCCTCCTACGGCGTGCCGTTGCGGCGGGCAGCCGCCGACGTGCGCGAGCAGGTGGCGGCCGCAGTGATCGGCATGACCGGGCTGCCGGTGCGCTCGGTGGACGTCACCGTGACGGGGGTGGAGCGATGAGCCGGCGCGGCGAGCGCAAGGCGGCGGCCTTCCTGCTCTACCAGCACGATCTGATGGACGAGCCGTTCGAGTCGCTCTACGACTCCTACCAGCGCGACACCGGCGAGCCCGTCAGCGACTTCACGCGTGTGCGTGCGGAGGGCGTCTGGGCGTCCCGCGAGCGCCTCGACCACGCCATCGACGAGGCCGCGCAGGGCTGGACGAGCGAGCGGATGGCGGTGTTGGAGCGGAACATCCTGCGACTTGCGGTATGGGAGATGAGCGAGGGGGACGTGCCGGCCGCGGTGGCCATCGACGAGGCGGTGACGCTGGCCAAGCGCTACGCCTCGCCCGAGGCGGCCACGCTCGTGAACGGTATCCTGGGCCGGATCGCGCGCACCGAGGGGGTGGGAACCTGAGCGACGACGTGCTTGCAGAGTTGGCGACACAGATCGAGCAGCTGCGCGGGCGGCTGGACGGCGAGCAGCTGGACCCCGCCGAGACGGCCGACCTGCTCGAGCAGATCACGCAGCTCGCTCAGCAGGCGCTGGACGAGATCGAGCGCCGTGCCGAGGGGCTCGAGACGACGGAGCCCTCGCCCTGATCGATCCGTACCTGGAGGGCCTGGCCGCCCAGTCCGAGCTCGACGGCATGGACGACGCTGTCCGCTACTCGCTGCTGTCGCCCGGAAAGCGTGTGCGCCCGCGCCTGTGCCTGGCTGCGACCAGGGCCGCGGGCGCGGATCCGGAGCGGGCGCTGCCGGCCGCCGCCGCCCTCGAGATGATCCACGCCTTCTCGCTCGTCCACGACGACCTGCCGGCGCTCGACGACGACGACCTGCGGCGGGGCCGGCCCGCCAGCCACGTGCGCTACGGCGAGGCGGTGGCGGTGCTGGCCGGCGACGCGCTGCTGAACGCCGCCTACAGCCATGTCATCCGGCACCTGGCCGAGCCGGCCGACGTGAAGCTGGCGGTGCTGGCGGAGCTCTCGGGCGGCGTGGCTGCCATGATCGACGGGCAGTACCTGGACGTGACGGCGGCCGCGCCGACCGAGGACGACCTGGCGCGGCTGCACAGGCTCAAGACCGGCGCGCTGATCGAGGCGTCGGTGGCCTGCGGCCTGTGGGTGGCCGGGCTGCCGCCAGACGATCAGCGCCCGTACCGCAGGTTCGCTGCCGAGCTGGGACTGCTGTTCCAGATCGTCGACGACGTGCTCGACGACGGCACCGACGGCGAGCCCAGCTACGTCACGCTGCTCGGCCGGGACCGGGCCCGCGAGATGGCGCACGCGTCGCACGAGCGCGCGCTCGAGCTGCTGGCCGCGATCGACGGTGACCGCTCGCAGCTGGCGGAGCTGACAGAGCTGATCGCCCGCCGCAGCGCGTGATCACGGTCGTGCCCTACGACGCCGCCTGGCCGGGGATGTACGCGGACGAGCGCGGCCGCCTGGCCGGTGCGCTGGGCGAGGTTGCGGTGCGGATCGACCACATCGGCTCGACTGCGGTGCCGGGGCTCGCTGCCAAGCCGTGGATCGACATCCAGGTGGAGGTGCGCCGGATGCGGCCCCCGGACGCGTACCGCGACCCGCTGCTGGCGCTCGGCTACGTGCACCACCCGGACGACGACGACCACGAGTTCTTCGACCGCAGGCCGTATCACGTCCACGTCTGCGCTGCGGGCGGCGACTGGGCCCGGCGCCACCTCGCGTTCCGCGACCTGCTGCGTCGGGACGCGGCCGCGCGGGATGCCTACCAGGAGGAGAAGCTGCGGCTGGCCGCAGAGCACGACGACGTCCTCGCCTACACGGAGGCCAAGACGCCGGTCATTCGCCGCCTGCAGGACGCTTCTATCCTGCCGCCATGACCTCGCGCCGTCGCCTGGACGCCGAGCTGGTCGAGCGCGGGCTGGCCGAGAACCGCAGCCGCGCGCAGGCGCTGGTCATGGCGGGGCGCGTCACAGTCGGCGGGCGGATGGTGGACAAGGCCGGCGCCCCCGTCGCAGGCGACGCCGACATCGCCGTCACCGAACGGCCGCGCTACGTGTCCCGCGGCGGCGACAAGCTCGAGACCGGCCTGCGCCGCTGGCACGTGGAGGTCACCGGCGAGCGCTGCCTGGACGTGGGCGCCTCCACCGGCGGCTTCACGGACTGCCTGCTGCAGCACGGCGCGGCCGAGGTGATCGCGCTCGACGTGGGCCGCGGCCAGCTGCACGAGCGGCTGCGCTCGAACCCGTCCGTGCACGTGATCGAGCGCATGAACGCGCGCGTGCTGACCGCGGCCGACCTGCCCTACCGGCCCGGCTTCATGACGGCCGACGTGTCGTTCATCTCGCTGCGGCTGGTGCTGCCGCCGATGGTTGCGGCCGCCGGCCCGGAGTGGCGCGCGATCGTGCTGGTGAAGCCGCAGTTCGAAGCCGGGCGGGAGCTGGTCAAGGACGGCGTGGTGCGCGACCCGGAGGTGCGCAGGCAGGTGTTGCACGATCTTTGCGCGTTCGTGACCGGATCGGGCTCCGCCATCCTGGGCGTGTGCGATTCTTCCCACCCGGGGCCGGCGGGCAACCGCGAGTACCTCCTGTACCTCGCCTCGCCCGGCCATCCGGTGAGCCAGGAGCGCGAGGTCGATGTCGACGCGGAGATCCGAGATGCTGTCCACAACCCCGGCTAGCGGGCCCGTGACGCGGGCGGCCGTGGTCACCCACGGCCGCATCGAGCGGATCGGCGACGCCGCCGACCGCCTGCGCGCGGTCGCCGAGCGCTGCGGCGTGGAGCTTGTCGAGGATACGAGCGCCGAGCTGGCGGTCGTGCTGGGCGGCGACGGCACCACCCTGCGGGCGCTGCACCGCTACCTCGGCACCGAGGTGCCCTGCCTGGGCGTCAACTTCGGCCGGGTCGGCTTCCTGACGAGCGTCGATGCCGGCCAGCTGGAGGCCGGCATCGAGCAGGCCTTTCGCGGCGGCTACGAGGTGATCGACCTGCCCACGCTGCGCGGCCACGACGGCCTGCACGACCTGGTGGCGGTCAACGACATCGTCCTCACCAGCGGCATCCTGGGCCGGATGGTGATCCTCGAATGGAGCGTCGACGGCACGTCGCTGGGCGAGGTCGGCTGCGACGGCGCGATCCTGGCCACGCCCACCGGCTCGACCGCCTACAACCTCTCGGCCGGCGGCCCGGTGCTGGCCTGGGGGGCCGACGCCTTCGTGCTCTCGTTCGCCTCGCCGCACTCGCTGCACGCCCGCTCGATGGTGCTGGGTGAGGAGCACCGGGTCGAGGTGCACAACCGCTCCGACGACGTCCCCCTGCAGGTGGTGCAGGACGGCCACACCATGGGCGACGTGCCGCCGGGCGGCCGCATGATGGTGGGCATGGGGGATCAGCGGGCGCGGCTCGCTCGGCTGGCCGGCACCTCGTTCTTCAGCCGCTACCGGGAGACGTTCACGGCGTGACGCTGCTGCGCCTGCAGATCGACAACCTGGCCCTGATCGACCACGCCGAGCTGGAGCTGGGGCCGGGCCTGAACGTCTTCACGGGCGAGACCGGCGCCGGCAAGACGATGCTCGCGCAGGCGATCGGGCTGCTGGC
>DASUHV010000275.1:0-16784 GCA_036273355.1 Gaiellales bacterium | reverse complement strand
CCGACCCGACCGCGACTTCCCGCTGATCCTCGACGCCTATCGGCGGGGACGGCTGCCGCTCGACCGGCTGATCTCCCACCGGCTGACCCTGGACGAGGTCGGCGACGGCATCGACGCGGTGCGCTCGGGCGATGCCACCCGGGTGGTGCTCGACCTCGGAGTCGACGCGTGAGCGAGACCGCAACCGGCGGCTGCCTGTGTGGCGCCGTGCGCTACGAGGTGCGGGGGCCGCTGCGCGACATCCTGATCTGCCACTGCGTCGAATGCCGGCGCTGGCACGGCAACGTTGCCGCCAGCACCGCGGCCGCCCGCGGCGATCTTGTCCTGACCGGGCAGCGCGGTCTGCGCTGGATCGCCAGCCCCGAGAGCGACGCGCACGCACGGCGTGGCTTCTGTGGCGAGTGCGGCTCCAGCCTGTTCTGGGACGCGCCTGGACGTGACTACGTCGCGATCGCGGCAGGGTCGCTGGACGGCGAGACCGGGCTTCGTGTCGCCGGCCACTGGTTCACCTCCCAGAAGGGCGACTGGTACGAGCTGCCGGACGATGGCCTGCCACGCCACGAGCGCTCGGCCGCGGCCGAGGGCAGCTCGCCCAGTGGTAAAGTGATTTGACGACACGTGGAACAGGAGACGTCACGAGGGCGCTTCGCCGATGGCCTTGCAGAGCGCGAGCCGCTGGGCCCGCCGCTGATCGGGGCGCTGCTGCGCATGCCGGTCGATGCCGTGCGGCGGCAGATGATCGAGCGGCTGCACGAGCACGGCTTCGCTGACATCGATCCGGCCCACCTGATCGTGCTGCGCTATCCCGGCCCGCAGGGTGAGCGCCCGTCCGATCTGGCCGCGCAGCTGGGCATGAGCAAGCAGGCGCTCAACTACCAGCTGGGGCAGCTCGAGCGGCGCGGCTACCTCGAGCGCCGGCCCGACCCCGACGACCAGCGTTCCCGCCGGATCGTGCTGACGCGGCGCGGCGTTGCCGCAGCCCACGTGATCCGTGACGCCGTGGCCGAGCTGGAGACGCTGTGGGAGCGGGAGCTGGGGGAGAAGCGCTACGCGCAGCTGCGCGGCCTGCTGGTCGACCTGAACCGCGTGATCTAACCGGGTTCGCCGTCCAGCGACTCGGCCAGCAGCGTGGCCACGTCCGCCACCCGCAGCTTGCTGCCGCTGGTGCGGACGCCGTCGTCGAGCATCACGGTGCAGAACGGGCAGGCCACCGCCAGCGTCTCGGCGCCGGTCTCATCGGCCTGCCGCACCCGCTCCTCGTTGATGGCGCTGCCGCGCTCCTCCATCCACATGTGCGCGCCGCCGGCACCGCAGCAGAACGTGCGCTTGCCGCTGCGCTCCATCTCGACCGGCGTGCCCACCGCCTCCACCAGCTGCCGCGGATCCGCTATCACGTCGTTGTGGCGAGCCAGGTAGCAGGAGTCGTGGTAGGTGATCTGCGCGTCGCCCGCCTTCGGCTCGATCCGGCCGTCGCGGACCAGCTCGGCCAGCAGCTCGGTGTGGTGCATCACCTCGTAGCGGCCGCCGAAGTCCGGGTACTCGTTGGCCAGCGTGTTGAAGCAGTGCGGGCAGCTGGCAACGATCTTCGTCACCCCGGACTCGTTCAGCGTCTCGACGTTTTGCTCGGCGAAGGCCTGGAACACGTACTCGTTGCCCATCCTGCGGGCCGGGTCGCCGGTGCACGACTCGCGCGGGCCCAGGATCGCGAAGTCGACCCCGGCCGCCTGCAGCAGCTTCGCCGTCGACACCGCCGTCTGCCGGGCGCGCTCGTCGAACGAGGCGGCGCAGCCGACCCAGTAGAGCACCTCGGGCGCGGGGTCGCCGGGCTCGAGCACCTTCACGCCCAGGCCGTGCGTCCAGTCGCCGCGCTCCTGCTGCGCCTTGCCCCAGGGGTTGGACGACCGCTCGACGTCGCGCAGCATCGGCTCGGCCTCCGCCGGGAACCGCGCCTCGGCCATCACCAGGTGGCGGCGCAGGTCGACGATGTGGTCGATGTGCTCGATCGAGACCGGGCACTCGTGCACGCAGGCGCCGCACGTCACGCAGTCCCAGACGACGTCGTCGGTGACCGCGTTTGGCACCAGCGGCTGCGGGTCGGCTCCCTCGGCAGCGGAGAGCAGCTTCGGGCCCTGGTCGAGCAGGTGGTCGCGCAGGTCCATGATCAGCAGCTTGGGCGACAGCTCCTTGCCGGTCGCGTAGGCGGGGCAGACGTCCTGGCAGCGCCCGCACTCGGTGCAGGTCGCGGTGTCCACCATCTGCTTCCAGGTCATGTCGGTGAGCGTGCCGGAGCCGAGCCGGATCTCGTCCTCCGGCACGTCCGGATCGTCGAACACGAGCGGCTCGAGCCGGCCGCGTGCGCGCGTTTGGCCGAAGAACACGTTGACCACGGCGGTGATGATGTGCAGGTGCTTGGAGTAGGGCAGGTAGGCCAGGAAGGTCAGGATCAACAGCACGTGCGCCCACACGAACCCGCGCTCCAGCAGCTTCGTGCCGCTGCCGCCGCCGAACAGGTTGGAGAGCGCGTTTGCGACCGGCGACCACGACGCCGGCCACTCGTTCAGCCCCAGCGCGATCCGCGTCGCGTGCCACAGCAGCAGGGTGGTGACGATGCCCGCGATCATGGCCAGGATGAAGTCGGCCTCGCCCATGTGGCTGCCCTCGAACCGCGCCGGCCGCTGCACCTTGCGGATGAAGAACGCCGCGCACACGCTCAGCAGCACCAGCAGCGCGAACAGGTCGACCAGGAATGCGAACCAGCCCTGGTGGCCGAGCCACGGCAGCGTCGCGTCGCGATCGACGGCCGCGATCATCGCCATGATGATGGTCGGGAACAGCACGATGAACCCCCAGAAGATCAGCGCGTGCATCACCCCCGGGCCCAGCCGCTGCAGCAGCTTGCGCTGGCCGATCGCGACCACCGCCTCCTGGCGCACGCGCTGCGGCACGTCGTCGAACCTGGGCGCGGGCTTGCCCAGGCGCATGATCCGGACGAGCAGCCGGGCGCGGCGGGCGAAGATGCCGCCGGCCACCGCCAGCGCCACCAGCAGCGCGATCAGGGCGACAGGCTCTATCCGGCGCCCGCCTTCCGCAGCTCGGCCGTGATCGCCGGGATCACCTCGTGCAGGTCGCCGATCACCGCGTAGTCGGCGTTGGCGATGATCGGCGCCTCCGGGTCGATGTTGACCGCGATGATCCGCTTGGCGCCCTTGCAACCGGCCATGTGCTGGGTGGCGCCGCTGATGCCACAGGCCAGGTACACCTCCGGCGCGATCTTGGTGCCGGTCTGCCCGACCTGGTCGGTGTGCGACCGCCAGCCGGCGATGGTGACGGCCCGTGAGCACCCGACGGCGCCGCCCAGCAGCGCGGCCAGCTCCTCGGCCGGCGCGAAGCCCTCGGGAGAGCCGGCGCCGCGCCCGCAGCTGACCACGAACCTGGCGTCCGCCAGGTTGACCCCGCCCTCGCTGCTCTGCTGCACGGTCTCGACCACCCGCACCACCAGGTCGGCCTCGCCCAGCGACGGCGTGAAGCGCTCGACGGCCGCCGCCGCACCGCCCACCTCGGCCGCCTCGACCGTGTGCGGCGCCACCGTCAGCAGCTTGACCGGGCCGTGCAGGCGCGCGTCCTCGAGCAGGCTGCCGCCCCAGCGGATGCGGGTCACGGTCAACGGGTCGCCCGCCTCCGCGGCGATGCAGTTCGCGGCCAGCGGCAGGTCGCCGAGCGCCGCCGCGTGCGCAAGCACCTCGTTGCCGCGCTCGCTGCCGGCGGCAGCCACAGCGGACGGCGACAGGCGGTCGATCAGCTCACCGATGCAGCGCGCCAGTGCCACGGGCGCGTGGGTGGCGAGCACCTCGTGCTCGGCGATGTGCGCGGTCGCCACCCCGTGGGCACCCAGCCCGGCGGCGGCGTCCTCGGCGCCCGGGCCGGCCAGCAGCGCGTCCAGCGGTGCGCCGCCGGAGATCTCGCGGGCCAGTGCGATCGCCTGCAGCGAGGCGTCGTCGGGCCGGCCATCCTGGTGCTCGACGTAGACCAGCGTCATGCCACCAGCCCCGCCCGGCGCAGCACCTCGACGACGGCCGGTGCAGCCTCTGGCCCGTGGCCCAGGATCTCCGCCTGCTTGCCCTGCCCGGGTGGCAGCCGCAGCCGCAGCTTCTCGACACCGGGGTCGCGGTTCGCCGGAGCGCTCGTGGCCAGGGGCTTGCGCTTGGCCCGCAGCCGGCCCGGCACCGAGGGATAGCGGGGCAGGTTGAGGCCCTCCTTGACGGTGACCACCGCCGGCAGCGGCACGTCGTAGACGTCGCGGCCGGAGGCCGTCTCCTGCTCGCAGCGGGCGCGGCCGTCCTGCACCGTGATGCCCTTGACGCCGGTCACGCAGGGCCGTCCCAGCGCGTGGGCGACGCGGATGCCGACCTGGTAGTTGCCGGAGTCGGCCGACTCGTTGCCGAAGAAGATCAGGTCGAACTCGACGCCCGCCGCCCGCTCGGCCTCGATCGCGGCGACGATCGCCGCGGCCGTGGCCTGGCCGTCGAACTCGTCGGCCGTCTCGAGCAGGATCGCGCGGTCGACGCCGAGCGCCATCGCGTCGCGCAGCTGCTCCTCGGCCTCGGACGGGCCCAGCGCCAGCACCACAGACTCGCCGCCGTTCGCCTCGATCAGCCGCACCGCCTCCTCGACGCCGCACTCCTCATGCGGGCTGATGGTGAAGCCGAGGTGGCGCGTCTGGATCGACTGCTCATCCTCGGTCAGCACGATCGTGCCGCCCGTCATCGGCACCCGCTTGGCGCAGACGAGGATGTTCACGACCGGATCCGCTCGTTGTCGGGGTCGAAGATCGGCGTCGAGCCGGCCACCGCCACCGTCACCGGGTAGCGCTCGTGCAGGTACTCCACGGCCAGCTCGGTGCCGACCTGCGCCTGCTCCGGCGGCAGGTAGGCCATCAGCAGGTGCTTGCCGACCGACGGCCCGGCACCGGCGCTGGTCACGTACGACCGCCGGCCCCTGCTGTCGGTGAGGGGCTGTCCGTCGCGGGTCTGGATCGGTTCGCGGCCCAGCATGTACCGCTTCACCCCGGAGGCGGATGTGTGGTCGTCGACGGTCAGGGTGCACATGATCGCGGCCGGCTCCTCGTCGCGGTGCCGCAGGTGGGCCTCCTTGCCGACGAAGTCCTCGTCCTTCACCTTCGGCCCGGCCATGCCCGCCTCGCACACGTTGTACTCGCTCTCCAGCTCGAAGCCGTAGGCGCGGTAGCACTTCTCGAGCCGGCCGGTGGTGCCGTAGACGCCGATCCCGACCGGCGCGATGCCGTGCGGCCGGCCGGCCTCCGCGATCACGTCCCACAGCTTCTGGCCCTGCTCGATCGGCACGTACAGCTCCCAGCCGAGGTCGCCCACGTAGGAGATGCGCGATGCCAGCACTCGCAGCGTTTCGATCTCGATCGTCCGGCAGCTGCCGAAGCGGAAGCCCTCGTGGGAGACGTCGTCGCGGGTCACCGAGCTCAGGATGTCACGCGCGCGCGGCCCCCAGAGGCCGAGCGTCGTCCAGGCCGAGGTCAGGTCGGCGATCTGGGCGGTGCCGTCCTGCGGCAGGCGGTCGGCGAACCACTTGCGGTCGGCGGGCCCGTGGGCGCCGCCGGTGACGACCCGGAACAGCTCGTCGTCCAGCCGCATGATCGTGAGGTCGGCCTTGAAGCCGCCGCCCGGCGTCAGGACCGGGGTGTAGACGACGCGGCCGATCGGCACGTCCATCTGCCGCACCGCCACGCCCTGCACCGCCTCGAGGGCGCCCGGGCCGGCGACGTCGAAGATGGTGAATGCGGACAGGTCGACCAGGCCGGCGCGGTCGCGCATCGCCAGGTGCTCGGCGTTGATGATCGGCGACCACCAGCGCGCGTCCCACTCGGCCTCGCGCGGGTTGATGCGGTCGGCGTACTCCTCGAGCAGCGGCGCGTTCGACTCGTACCAGTGCGGCCGCTCCCAGCCTGCGGCCTCGAAGAAGACGGCATCCAGCTCTTTCTGGCGGGCGTGGAAGGGAGGCAGGCGCACGTCGCGGTTGGACGCCCACTGCTCCGACGGGTGGATGATGCCGTAGGTCTTGTTGAAGCCCTCCGACGTGCGCGCGCGGACGTGGGCACGGGTCTTCTGGTGGTCCCAGAAGCGGGCGATGTCCGACGAGTGCAGGTCGATCTCCGATTCGCCGTGCGTCATCCACTCGGCCACCGACTTGGCGATCCCCGGCCCCTCCTTCACCCACACGGCCGCGCACGACCAGAGGCCGTGCACCTCGTGCGTCTCGCCCAGCAGCGGCATCCCGTCCGGCGTCAGCGACAGCAGGCCGTTGATCGCGTACTTCACGCCCACGCTCTCGTCGCCCACGATCTCGGGCATCAGCTCCAGCGCGTCCTCCATCTGCTTGTCGAAGTCGGCCTGCGTGAAGGGCAGCTCGGTGGGCGACAGTGCGGCCTGCTCGATCGAGGGGATCTCCTCCGGATCGTGCAGGATCGGCCGGTGCGCGTACGAGCCGATCTCCAGGCCGATGCCGTCCTGGCGCTCGTACATGAAGGTGTCCATGTCGCGCACGATCGGGTACTCGATGTGGCGCGTGGAGCTGGCGAAGCGCGGCACCGGTCCGATGTCGATCATCTGGTGGACGGCCGGGGTGAGCGGGATCAGGGCCCCGGCCATCCGCGCGATCGCCGGGCTCCAGACGCCGCAGGCAACGACCACGACCTCGGTCTCGATGTCGCCGCGGGTGGTTCGCACCCGGCGCACGCGGCCGCGCTCGACATCGATGCCCAGCACCTCGGTGTTGGCCGAGATCGTGAGCGCGCCCGCGGCGACGGCCCGCTCGCGCATGATCGTGCCCGCCCGCAGCGAATCCACCACGCCGACGCCCGGCGAGGAGAACCCGCCCAGCAGGATCGTCTCGTCGATGAACGGCACCATCTCCTTGATCTCGGCCGGCGTCACCATCGAGACGCGGTCGACCCCCCAGGCGTGCGCCGACGACATGCGCCGGTGCAGCTCCTGCATGCGCTCCTCGGTGCGGGCCACCTCGATGCCGCCGCTCTCCGTGAACACGTCCAAATCCTGGTACTGGCGCATGCTGTCGAGCGTCAGCGCCGTCATCTCCTTGGAGTGGTCGACCGGGAAGATGAAGTTGGATGCATGGCCGGTGGAGCCGCCGGGGTTAGGAAAGGGGCCCTTGTCGAGCAGCACCAGGTCGCGCCAGCCCAGCTCGGACAGGTGGTAGGAGATGCTGTTTCCGACGATGCCGGCGCCGATCACGACGGCGCGGGCAGATGTGGGCAGATCGCTCATGTGGTCTCTCCCGCGCAGGTGCGCGTGGGGGTTGCCGGGAGGTCTCCGGTCTGGTAGACAACTCATATATCAGACCCATGCAGACCCTGCAACTTCCCACCGAGCTGCTCTCCGACCGCGCCTATGCGGCCCTCCGCGACCGGCTGGTGTCGCTCGAGATCCCGCCCGGCGCGCCGATCGACGAGGAGGCGCTGACCGGCCAGCTGGGCGTCGGGCGCACGCCCGTGCGTGAGGCGATCCGGCGCCTGGCGCTGGAGCGGCTGGTGGTCGTCTACCCGCGCCGCGGTACCTTCGCCGCGACCATCAACATCACCAGCCTGACCGACATCACCGACGTGCGGGTGCAGCTCGAGGCGCGCGCGGCCGAGCGTGCCGCGACGCTGGCCGACGCCGAAGACCGCCGCGAGGCCGGCGACCTGATCGCGAAGCTGGACGCGGCCGAGTCCGGCCAGCGGCGGCTGATCGAGCTGGACGCGGAGGTGCACCGGTTCATCTACCGCTGCTCCCGCAACCCCTACCTGGAGCAGGACCTCGATCGCTACCTGAACATGTCGCTGCGAATCTGGCATCTCACCTGGGACCGGCTGCCGCCGCTGGAGCAGCGGATGCGGGAGCACGGCGAGCTGCTGGAAGCGATCCGGCAGGGCGACGCGGAGCGGGCGCGCGAGATCGCCGCGGCGCACGTTGTGGCGTTCGCCGAGGAGATGCGGGCGGCGCTGTGACGCTGCAGGCGGCACCGGGCAGCTGGCTACCCGGCCGCACGCTGTTCCTGAAGCGCGAGGACGGCCACGAGCTGGGCGCGTTCAAGTGGCGGGGAGCGCTGCCGGCCGTGGAGCAGTACCGCCGGCAGGGCCACGCAGCCGTGGTCACCGCCTCGACCGGCAACCACGGCGCCGCCACGGCCTGGGCCGCCGCCCGAAACGGCATGACCGCCGTGGTGTTCGTGCCCGAGCGGGCGAGCGCCGCGAAGCTGGAGCTGCTGCGCGGCCTGGGCGCCGAGCTGGTGGTGGGCGGAGCGGACCTGGACGAGGCCAAGGCGGCGGGGATCGAGCACGCGCGGGGGCACGGGCTGCCGTTCTTCCAGGACGGCGCAGAGCCCGCCCAGTACCAGGGCTATGGCGGCATCGCCGACGAGATCCTGGCCGAGGTGACGCCCGATGCGGTGCTGGTGCCGGTCGGAAACGGCGCGCTGCTGGCCGGGATCGGCCTGCGACTGGGCGCGCAGTCACCGGCCACGCGGCGGATCGGCGTGGTCGCCGCCGGCGCGCCGGTGATGGCGCGCAGCTTCGACGCGGGCCGCGTGGTGGAGTCGTCGCACAGCGACACGTTCGCAGACGGCATGGCCGTGCGGGTGGCGATCCCCGTCGCCGTGGAGGCGCTGGCGACGGCCGCCGACGAGATGGCCGAGGTCACCGATCGCGAGATCGCCGAGGCGGTGGGAGCATTCGCGGAGGCCGGCATGCGGGTCGAGGGCTCCGCCGCGGCCGCGCTCGCGGGCGCGCGCCGGCTGGAGGGCCGGCTGGAGGGCGTCGTCGTCCTGATCGTGACCGGGCGCAACATCGACGACGACCTGTGGCAGCGCGCCGTCGAGCGGCCGGAGACCTTTCCCGGCTGATCGTCCCCGTGCCCTGCTAGCGTCGTTGCATGAGAGTTGGTCCAGCAGTCGCGGTCGTGGTGCTGCTGGCTCTCCTGAGCGCGTGCGGCGGCGGCTCGTCGGCGAGCGACCGCATGGCCGCCTGCCAGCAACGGTATCGGGCCGGGCTGACCGACACCGCGGCCGCGCGCCGCGCGGTATCCCAGCTGTGCACGCAGGCCGAGCAGGCCGGTCTGCTGGACGACCACGGCGCGACGACGGCCGACCAGCTGCGCACGCTCTTGAAGACCCACCCGGACGCGCTGTCCCCGCTCTGCCAGCTGAGCCTGCAGGCGAGCCTCGGCGCCGACACGTCGGCGGCTGCGCGCTACCTGCCGCCGGGCGGCGTCCACGCCCTCACCGCGAAGGCCTGCCAGAACCTCGGCCCCTTCCTGACCGACGACGGGCTCGACCAGCGCGCGCTGTTCCGCGCTCGCGGGCGCGGGGTGCTGGTGCCGGTCTGCGTGGCCGGCTCGCTGGCGTCGCCCCACAACCAGTCGCTGCCCTACAGCAAGGCCGACACGCGCAAGCTGCTGACGCGCATCTGCCAGCAGGCCTGGTCGCACGGGCTGCTGCACGCCGACGGGTCGGTCGACTCGGCCGCGCTGGCCGCGCTGGGCACGAGAATCAGCCGCCAGATGCTGGCATCCGGCCAGATCGTCCCGCAGCAATAGCGCTGCTAGCGCACCAGCTCGGGCTGGAACTTGCTGACCTCGACCACCTTGTCGACAGGCACGTTGGCGCGCTTGGCTGCAGCGATGATCTGATCCGGCGACGGCGCCTCGTACAGGCAGTACGACCGCCGGCGGTCGGCGCTCAGGAACGAGAACAGCCAGTTGACACCCTCGTCGGCGTTGATGTCCTCGATCACGCGTACGTCCTCGCCGGTCAGGTCGAGCTGCTCCGCGAAGCTCCGTTCGATCAAAAAGAGTGCCATCCGCCCCCGCTTCTGGTTGAACTCACCCGCGCTCCGTCAGGCCGCGCGTGTGCGCATAGCTTGCCGCTTCGGTGCGGTTCGCGCAACCGGTCTTACGCAGAATGCTGCGTACGTGGTTCGCAGCCGTGTGCTCGCTGATGTGCAGCGTGCGGCCGATCTCCCGGTTCGACCGCCCCTGGGCGACCAGGCGCAGGATCTCCGCCTCGCGCGCGGACAGGCCGTCGGGCAGCCGCGACACCGCCGGCCCGGCCGGCAGCAGCCCGCGGATGCGGCCCAGCAGGGCCGGCATCCCGATCCGCTCGGCCAGGTCGGACGCCTCCGCCAGCGCCGCCTGTGCGGCCGGTTCGCCGGCCCGGCCCTGCGCGCTCAGCGTGCGAGCGTACTCGTAGTCCGAGTGCGCCAGCCAGGTGATCGCCCCCATCTCGCGGTTGTAGTCGATCGCGCGCTGCAGGTGCAGCTCCGCCAGCTCCAGCTCACCGTAGGCGGCCGCCAGGGTGCCCAGGTATCGCTCGGACGATCCGTAGCAGGCCACGCCGTGGCCGATCATCACGTTCCGTTCCGCGAGCGACAGCAGCTCCCGATAAACCTGCTGCGACAGATCGGCGTCGCCCACGGCGACGCAGGCGTCGGCGATGTAGGTCAGCGACCCCACCCACAGCGCGTGCCGGTAGACATCGAGGCCGTCGCTCTGGATCAGCGCCAGCTGGGCGCGCGCCTCGTCCAGCATCCCCAGCTCGGCCGTGAGCGCCGCCAGCCCGGGGCGCCACGACCCGCCGCGCCGGTCGCCGCCGGCGAGCACCCGCACCACCGGCGCCAGCTCGGCCAGCCGTCCCTGCTCGCGGCGGATGCTGAACATCTGCACGCCGTAGATCCCCGACGCGTCGCGCCCCGTCAGCAGCCGGCTCCACTCGCGCGAGCGCTCGGCCGCCTCCTCCGCCTCGGCCAGACGTCCCTCGCAGAGCGCGATCGCCGAGCGGTAGTGCTCGGCCACGTGGATGATGAACGGCTGGTGCATGCGCCGCGAGATCTCCAGCACCTCGGCCAGCTCGCGGCCGGCGGTGCGCAGGTCGCCCTTGCCGATCAGCGCCGTGATCCGCCACTCGGCGGCCTCCGCCTGCGACTCGATGTCGCCCAGCTCCTCGGCGATGGCACGGGCCTCGGCCAGCATCTCCAGCACCTCGTCGTGGGTGTTGCTGCCGCGTGCCCAGTAGCTGCGCATCAGCACCACGGCCAGGCCGGGGCGGTAGTCGATGCGCCGCGCGATCGCGATCGCCTCGTCCCGCAGCTCGGCGCTGCGCTCGGACTCCCCCACCAGCGCGCGCGCCCGGGCCAGCCCCGACAGCAACAGCACGCGCATCGTCGAGTCGCCGGGATCGAGCGCCGCCAGCGCCTCTTCCAGCAGCTCGATCGCGCCCTCGTCGAGCATCGCCACCCGCCAGCAGGCGGTCTCCACGCCGATCGCGGCGCGCGCCAGGAGGTCCGGGTTGTGGAGCCGCCGCGCCGTCTCGGCGGCCGCCTGGAACGCCTCCAGGGAGTCGCCGGACTGGCCGGCCCGGTAGTGGGCGGCCCCCAGCTCCAGCTCGATCTCGGCGTGCGCGGTCTCGTTGTCGACGCCCAGCTCGAGCGCCGTCTTCAGCGGGCCGACCGCCTCGCCGAACGCCAGCGCGGCGTTGGCGGCGTCAGCCGCCCGCAGGTTGTACTCGACCGCCCGCTGGGGACCGTCGATGGGCGCGGCGGCGGCGAAGTGGTGGGCGAGGTCGGCCAGCCCGCGCGCCGTGTCTGCGGCGCCGGACGCCTCCATCGACTCGGCCACTTGCAGGTGCAGCTCCGCCCGGCGCAGGCCCGCCAACCGGTCGTACAGGGCGCGGCGGACGAGCTCGTGGGAGAACCGGTAGCGCAGCTGCCGGGCCGGGATCTCCTCGATCATGCCGCTGCGCAGCGACTGCTCCAGCGCGGCCGACAGCGTGGCGTCGGTGAACCCGCCGCCGCGCAACACGGACAGGTCGAACTCGGGCCCGGTCACCGCGGCCAGCTCCAGCACCAGTGCCGTCTCCGGCTGCAGCCGCGCCAGCCGCTGGTTGACCACCTCGCGCACGCTCTCGGGAGTGCCCAGCGCGCTCAGCGGGCGTGTCAGAATGGCGACGCCGTCCACGATCTCGAGCGCTCCCGTCTCCACCAACTCCCGCCACAGCTCCGTGACCAGGAACACGTTGCCCTGGGTGAGGCTTGTGATGGTCCCCGCCAGCTCCGGTAGCGCCGGGCCCAGCGGCGCCCCGGCCGCGCGCTCGACGAACTCCGAGACCTGCTCGCCCGTGAGCGCGCCCACGCGCACCCGCACCACCCCCTCCGAGCGCCGCATGTCGATCAGCGCCTCCGACAGCTCGGCCGGCACGTCCGCCTCGGTGTCGCGGAACGTGGCCACCAGCAGCATGCGCGCCTCGGTGGCCCCCGCCGCGAGGTGCCGCAGCAGCAGCAGCGTCGGGGTGTCCGCCCAGTGGCCGTCCTCGAACACCAGCAGCAGCGGTCGCCGGCGGCCGGCCGCCACCAGCAGGTCGCTGACGGCCGCGTTCAGGCGATGCCGCTCCGTGTCCTGGTCGGCCACGACCGGCTCCGGCAGGTCGCCGACGTGGCTGCGCAGGTCCGGCAGCAACCGGGTCAGCTCGCCCCCGGCCGGCCCCAGGTCGTCGCGCAGCTCGGCCGGATCGCTGGCCCGCACCAGCTGGTCGAGCGCCTCCACGAACGGCCGGTAGGGGGTGCGCACCACGGCGTCGCAGGCGCCGTACAGCACCAGCGCGCCGTCCTTCGCGGCCTGGTGGGCGATCTCGCGCACCAGCCGGCTCTTGCCCGACCCGGGCTCGCCGCCGACCAGGGCGATGCGGCGGCCCTCGCTCTGCGCGCGCGGCAGCAGCGATCGCAGCGTGGCCATCTCGCGGGGGCGGTCCACGAACGGGAAGGACGGCTGCAGGCGCAGCGGCCCGGGCAGCGCGGAGTGAGCGAACACATCGGTGCTCATAGTCAGGATTGATCATCGCACCCCGGGAATCACCACGCACGAAGTGGATCAATCCCGGTCATGCGATCCTGTACCACCTTCGATACGGTCGGCCTCCATAGGTACAAGCGATACAGACCATCGGAGGTCACATGAGCACGATCGCAACACTCGCCGCGGAGGCCCGCTCGGCTCTTGCCGGCAGCTTCAACGGCACCCTGACGGGACCGGACGATGCCGCATACGACGAGGCGCGCTCGGTCTACAACGCGATGATCGACCGGCGGCCGGCCCTCGTGGCCCGCTGCACCTCGGCTGCCGACGTGGCGGCGGTGATCGGCTTCGCCCGCTCGCAGAATGCGCTGATCGCAGTCCGCGGCGGCGGCCACAACGGCGGCGGCCTGGGCGTCGTCGATGACGGCGTGGTCATCGATCTGGCCGGGATCAACACCATCGACGTCGACGCGGCCGCCCGCACCGTGCGGGTCGGCGGCGGGTGCGTCTGGAAGGACGTCGACGCCGCCACGCACGAGGTCGGCGGCACCGTTCCCTGCGGCATCATCGGCACCACCGGCGTCGGCGGTCTGACCCTGGGCGGCGGGATCGGGCACATCGCCCGCTCCGGCGGCCTCACGGTCGACAACCTGCTCGAGGCCGAGGTCGTGCTGGCCGACGGCTCGATCGTGCGCGCATCGGCCGACGAGAACCCGGAGCTATTCTGGGCGCTCCGCGGCGGCGGCGGCAACTTCGGCGTGGTCACGGCGTTCACGTTCAAGATGCAGCCGGTGAGCATGGTCGTGGCCGGCCCCACCTTCTGGTCGCTGGACGACGCGGCCGCCGTGATGCGGGCCTACCGGGAGTTCATCCCTGCGGCTCCGCGCGAGCTGAACGGCTGGTTCGCGTTCGTGACAGTGCCGCCCGTGCCGGTGTTCCCCGAGGAGCTGCACGGCCGCAAGATGGCGGCCATCGTGTGGTGCCACACGGGCAGCGAGGAGGAGGCCGCTGCGGCGATGGCGCCGATGCTGGAGGCGGTCGAGCCGGTGCTGCACGCGGCCGGCCCGATGCCGTTCCCGGTGCTGAACGGGTTCTTCGACGCGCTCTACCCGAAGGGCGACCAGTGGTACTGGAGGGCCGACTTCGTGCGCGAGCTGCCTGACGCCGCCATCGAGCAGCACGTCAGGTTCGCGAACGAGATGCGCCCCGGCCAGTCGACCATGCACATGTACCCGATCGACGGGGCCGTGCACGACGTCGGCTCGGGTGACACCGCGTTCAGCTACCGCGACGTGACCTGGGCGCAGGTGATCGTGGGCGTCGACCCCGACCCGGCCAACGCCGAGGCGATCAAGCAGTGGACGATCGACTACTGGGATGCCACGCACCCCTACTCGGCCGGCGGCGCCTACGTCAACTTCATGATGGACGAGGGCCAGGAGCGGGTGAAGGCCACGTACCGGGACAACTACGACCGGCTGGCCCGCGCCAAGGCGCAGTACGACCCGGACAACGTCTTCCGGGTCAACCAGAACATCAAGCCCGCACGCTGAGGCAGGCCGTGGCCGGGGGGTGCGTCGGGCACCCCCCGGCCCTCGGCCACTGGACGGTACGCTGCGACCATGGATCCCCAGCCAGCCGGCATCAGCCGCGAGGAGCTGCAGCTCGCCGCCCGCAACCACGGCATGCCGCTGGAGGCGCTGCGCCACGAGATCACACCGTTGGGGCTGCACTACCTGCTGGTGCACTACGACATCCCGGCGGTGGGCCAGGAGTGGAGGCTGCGGGTGGACGGCCGCGTGCGGCGCCCGCTGGAGCTGGATCTGGACGCCGTCCGCGCCCGCCCGTCCGTGACCCAGCCGGTCACGATGGAGTGCGCCGGCAACGGCCGCGCGGCGATCGAGCCGCACGTGACCAGCCAGCCGTGGATCCTGGAGGCGGTGGGCACCGGTGAGTGGACGGGCGCCCTGCTGGCGCCGCTGCTGGAGCAGGCCGGCCTGCTGGACGACGCCGTCGAGATCGTGTTCGAGGGCCTCGATCGAGGCCTGGAGGGCGGCGATGAGCAGACCTACGGGCGCAGCCTCACCATCGAGCAGGCGGTGAAGGACGGCGCGATCCTGGCCTACGAGCTGAACGGCGCGCCGTTGCCGTCGCAGCACGGCTACCCGCTGCGGCTGGTGGTGCCGGGCTGGTACGGCATGACGAACGTCAAGTGGCTGTCATCGATCACGGCCGTCAGCGAGCCGTTCGCGGGCTACCAGCAGGCGCAGTCCTACCGCTGGCGCCGGGAGGAGCACGAGGCCGGGAGGCCGGTCACGCGCATGATGCCGCGGGCGCTGATGGCGCCGCCCGGTATCCCCGAGTTCATCAGCCGCGAGCGCACCGTTGCGGCCACGGAGCCGGTTGCGGTGCAGGGGCGGGCCTGGTCAGGATGGGGGCCGATCGAGCTGGTGGAGTTCTCGGCCGACGGAGGCGAGAGCTGGCGGGCGGCGGAGCTGGGCGATCAGGCCGGCCCGCACGTCTGGCGGGGCTGGTCGGTCAGCTGGCAGCCGGCTGGGGCGGGTCGCTACGAGCTGTGCTGCCGCGCCACCGACGCGACCGGCGCCACCCAGCCGCTGCACCCGGAGTGGAACCTTGGCGGCTACGAGAACAACGCCGTCCAGCGCGTCCCCGTGGTTGCTAGATAGCCTCGCCGGTGTCCCGGTCGAAGAAGTGCAGCCGGCGGGTGTCCACCTGCAGGGTGATCGGCTGTCCCCGCTGAGCTGACGTGCGCGGGTTCAGGCGCGCGACGAACGAGGTCTGCGCGCCACCATCGACCTCGGGCAACAGCTCGGCGTCTGCAGCCAGGTCGATCGTTTCGTCGGTGATCACCGGCGGGGCGTCCACGCCGAAGTGCACGTAGACCTCCGAGCCCATCGCCTCACGGATGTCGACGACCACCCGGATGTCCGACCCCTCCAGGCGGTCGTTGATGAACTGTGGATCCTCGATGTCCTCCGGCCGGATGCCCAGCACCACCCGGCTGCCGTCCCGGGCGGCCAGCGCCGGTCGCTGCCGGAAGGTCTCCTCGGGCACGTGCAGGCTGATGCCGGCGAACTCGACCGCGCCGCCGCCCTCGGAGCGGCGCAGCACCGCGTCGACCATGTTCATCGCCGGCGAGCCGATGAACCCGGCCACGAACAGGTTGGCGGGGCGGTCGTACATGTCCTGCGGGGCGTCCACCTGCTGCAGCACGCCGCGGTTCATCACGGCCACCCTGTCGCCCATGGTCATCGCCTCGGTCTGGTCGTGGGTGACGTAGATCATGGTCGTGCCCAGGTCGCGCTGGATCCGCGAGATCTCGGTGCGCATCTGCACGCGCAGCTTGGCATCCAGGTTCGACAGCGGCTCGTCCATCAGGAACGCCTGCGGCTCGCGCACGATCGCGCGACCCATGGCCACCCGCTGCCGCTGGCCCCCCGACAGCGCCCGCGGCTTCTTCTTGAGCTGATCCTCGAGCCCGAGCGTCCTGGCTGTCTCGCGCACGCGGCGGTCGATCTCCTTGCGCGGCACCTTGCGCAGCTTCAGCCCGAACGCCATGTTGTCGTAGCAGGTCATGTGCGGGTAGAGGGCGTAGTTCTGGAACACCATCGCCAGGTCGCGGTTCTTGGCCTCCACGTCGTTGATGACGGCGTCTCCGAGGCGGATGCTGCCGCCGGTGATCTCCTCCAGCCCGGCCACCATCCTCAGCAACGTGGTCTTGCCGCAGCCGGACGGGCCGACCAGCACCATCAGCGTGCCGTCCTCGTAGACCTTGGTCACCTCGTCGAAGCCGATCTGCGCCATTGCGCCCCCATAATACGGTCGACCGGCCGGCCCTGGCGCCCGGCTGTGACCCCGGTCCCGCCCGCGTGTAGGAGGCAGCCGTGCCATCCC
>DASUHV010000274.1:0-4112 GCA_036273355.1 Gaiellales bacterium | reverse complement strand
TAGAGGTGCAGCCGGCCGGCGCCGCCCAGCCGGCCGACGATGCTCGTGAACAGCCAGAACGTGCCGTCCAGCACCAGCAGCGTCGTGTCGGCCGCACCCATCCCGTCGAGCAGCACCGCGTCGAGCTCCCAGCCGAGCGGGAAGCCGGTCGCGCGCAGCAGCTCCACCCGGTTGGCTTGGGACGTCTCCGGGATCATGTAGACCGCTCCTTCGTGGGAGAACACGAACGGGTAGGAGAGGTGATGATCCCGCTCGAGCGCCACCTGCGGGGGTGAGATCGCGCCGTCGCCGGTCAGCTCGACCACCGAGATGCGGCCGCGCCCGGTCGAGCGGCGGTAGTCCTCGAAAAACAGGTGGCGGCGCCCCTCGTGCTCGAACGGGAAGGGGTCGCCGTAGTAGGTGCCGGGTGGGTTCTCGATCACGGACAGCGGCCGGCGGCCGTTCGCGTCTGCTGCCTGCGGGCGAAGCGCGATGAACCACTCGTCATACGACAGCGCCGTTCGCACCCGGGAGGCCGCCCCCCGGGCCGACGTCGTCAGCGCGTGGCCGACCGTGGTCGTCACCGTGGGGACGCCGCGAAGGCGTGCGGGAGGCTGGTCAGTGGCGGGCTCGATGGATCCTGCGCCGGCCAGACGCTGCAACGCCCGCGCCAGCAGCTCGGCCGCCGCCGTGGCCGAGGCGTTGTCGGTGCGGACCGCCGACAGGTGGTCGACTGCGACCTGACACCGATCGACGACCACCAGCCCGTCGTCCTGCAGAGCGACCAGCGTCACCGCCATCTGCGACCGGCCGTCGTGCACCTCCCAGAACCCGGCGGCCGGCGCCGCCGAGTCGCCCCGCCGAAGCGCCCACACCCCGTGCCGGGGGCGCAGGTGCTGCCAGCGCTCCAGTTCGCCCTCCGCCAGGCAGACCACCACGTCCAGCCCGTCCGCGTCGGCCGGCGAGTCGATCGGCGACCGGCTCAGATCGACGGGCGGCGGCGCCGCCTCAGAGCGGGCGAAGATGCGCTCGTCGGCGTGGCGGTACAGCCCGTAGACCGCCTCGCGGACGCGCGCGCGGCGCCCGGCCGGCTCGGCTACGGCGACCCCGACCAACTCGACCTCGACCGACTCGTCGATCGCTGCCAGCGCGCGCGCCTCCCACCCCGGTACGGCCGTGGCCGAGCTGACCACCACGGCGGCCCGCAGGGGTGCGCCACTGGCCGGCATGTTCATACCCTCCCGCTGCCCGTATGATCCGGACACGTCCATTCCGCAGGATGACGCTCGAGCTCCGGGGGGTACTTCGCGTCATGGCTTCCACCGTCCAGTCGACCGTGCCGTTCATGGATCTGCGGCACGTGAACGCCGGTGTCGCCGACCTGGTGCTGGCCGACGTCGCGGACACCATCGCCGACGGCGCCTTCGTCGAGGGGCCGGCGATCGCTCGCTTCGAGCGGATGTTCGCGGACTACTGCGGGGTGCGCGATGCGGTCGCGGTCGCCAGCGGCCTGGACGCGCTGCGCCTGGCGCTGATCGCGCTCGGCGTCGGCGCCGGTGACGAGGTGATCGTCCCTGCCGAGACGTTCATCGCCACGTTCGAGGCGGTCAGCCAGTCCGGAGCGACGCCCGTGGTGGTCGACGTCACCGAGGACGACTACACCCTCGATCCCGAACAGGTCGAGGCCCGCATCGGCCCCCGCACGCGCGCGGTGGTGCCCGTGCACATCTACGGGCAGATGGCCGACATGCGGCGGATGCGCGCGGTCGCCGAAGGCCACGGGCTGCACCTGATCGAGGACGCCTGCCAGGCTCACGGCGCCGTACGCGACGGCCTCCGCGCCGGGGGCGCCGGGGATGCCGCGGCGTTCAGCTTCTACCCGTCCAAGAACCTCGGCGCCATGGGCGATGCCGGGGCGCTGGCGACCGACGACGTCGAGGTGGCGAAGGCGGTTCGCTCGCTGCGCTCGCACGGGCAGTCGACCAAGGGCGTCTCGGTGTACCAGGGCTACACGGCCCGCATGGACACGCTCCAGGGCGCGGTGCTGGGCCACAAGCTGCCGCTGCTCGACGGCTGGAACGACGACCGCCGGGCGGCGGCCGGCTACTACGGAACGGCGCTCGAGGGCGTCGGGGACGTGCGCCCGCTGCCCGTGCCGGAGGGGAGCGATCCGGTCTGGTACCTGTACCCGCTGCGGACGGCGAGCGCCGACCGCATGCAGACGTTCCTGTCGGAGCGCGGCATCGATACCGGGCGCCACTACTCGCAGCCGCCGCACCTGTCCGACGCCTACGCCTCGCTCGGCCACGCTCGCGGGTCGTTCCCCGTCGCCGAGGCGCTGTCCGCGCAGCTGGTCTCGCTGCCGCTGTTCCCGGGGATCACCGAGGCGCAGCTGGCCCGGGTTGTGGACGGGGTCAAGGAGTACTTCCGCGATGGCGTCTGAGCCGGCCAACGACGCACCCCATCGCATGATCGCCGACGACGTCGTGTTCGGCGACAACGTGGTCGTGCATCCGTTCACGAACCTGTACGGCTGCCGGATCGGCGACGACAGCCGGATCGGCCCGTTCGTCGAGATCCAGCGCGGGGCCACGGTTGGCCGGCGCTGCAAGATCCAGAGCCACAGCTTCATCTGCGAGGGCGTGGTGATCGAGGACGAGGTGTTCGTCGGGCACGGCGTGATGTTCATCAACGACAAGTATCCGCGAGCCGCCAACGACCGGCACGAGTTGAAGTCGCCGGGGGACTGGCAGATCGCCGGCTCGACGGTCGAGCGCGGGGGATCGATTGGCTCCGGCGCGGTGATCCTGGGCGGGCTGCGTCTCGGCGCCGGCTGCATGATCGGCGCCGGCAGCGTCGTCACGCGAGACGTGCCCGCGGGCGCTCTAGCCTTCGGGAATCCCGCTCGGGTGCGCGGCTAGCCGGCGCACCGAACAGCCGGTCGTAGGCGGCGACCAGCCGCGGCCCACCCGCCCGCCGCCAGTCCACGCGCCGGTCGAAGCGGTCGCGGGCGGCCGCCCCCAGGGCACGCGCACGATCGGGTGATTCCAGCAGGGAGGAGATCGCTGCCGCCAGCGACGCGGCCGACATGTCGCCGGCGTAGGCGATCGTGTCCCCCGCCAGCCGCTCGGTCTGGGGCAGCCTGTGAGCGACCACCGCGGCGCCCAGCGACATGTACTCGACGACCTTCACGAACGTGGCCAGTCGGTTGAACTGGGAGTCGATCTCCGGGGCCACGCACACGTCCGCTGCGTTCACCAGGCCTGCCAGCCGGTCCCTGTCCTTGACCGCGCCCAGCCATTCGAACGTGTCCGCGAGCCCCAGGTCGAACGCGCGCCGCGCAGCGCTCTCCCGCGCTGACCCGTCGCCCGCGACCACGACCCGCAGCGAGCGCCGGTCCGGCAACGCGGCGATCGCATCGACCAGGTGGTCGACGTTGTCCTGCTCGCCGATCAGCCCGACGTAGACGATCAGCCGGTCGACCCCGTGCCGCCACCGCGGATCGGCGGGGATGTCCGGCAGCGACCAGCCGTTTGCGACCACCTCGGCGTCTCGCATCGGCAGTCGCTCGCGGTGCGCGCGGGCGCGAAACTCCTCGTTCGCGAAGACGACCAGCGACGCCGCTTCGAAGCTCTGCCGCTCCATCGCCGTGGCGGCGCGCGAGAGGGCGGGCAGGGCGCCGGCCTGCGGGAACTTCTCGGCCAGCAGCACCGGCGCGACGTCGTGCTGATCGAACACGAACAGGGGAACGTGCGCCTGCGTCCATCGCAGCGTCGGCGGCAGCAGGAACAGGTTGTCGGGTGGATTTGCGGCGTGCAGCGCCGCGACCGGGCCGCGGCGGCAGGCGCGGCGCAGCGCGGCAGCGGCACGTGCCAGCGCCTCGCCCTGCTCCCGGATCTGGCCGATCACGCCCCGGCCGTCGCCCGGCTGCGTGAAGGACTCGACCGCGGTGCTCGGGGCCACCAGCTCGCGGACGTGCTCGGCCGAGCGTGTGCCGCCGATCAGCGTGACTCGGTATCCGGCGTCCGCCAGCGTCTCGGCCTCGCGGCGAGGGCGCAGGTCCATCTCCAGCAGCGCGTTCTGGACGACGACGGCGATGTGCGGCGCGCTCATCGCGGCTCGCTCCCGGGATG
>DASUHV010000273.1:0-9104 GCA_036273355.1 Gaiellales bacterium | reverse complement strand
CATCTCGTCGAGGCCGTCGTAGTGGATGAAGCCGATGGTGACGCGACGGTGCTCCGGGTCGCCGTGCCCGGTCAGCAGCAGCTCGCGGAGAGAGACCGGGATGCACTCCGCCAGATCCACCGACGGCGGCACGTGCTGTGGATCGGGCTCGTAGTTCCTGGCCTCGTCCGGCCGCAGGTGGCGCCGCAGCCGGATGCCCTCCCCCTTCGGCTGGGCAAGCAGCTCGGGCGGCAGTTGTGCCGCGGTGTCAAGGCTGACGACGACCTCGCCCGCATCGGCCGTGCCCTCCATGGCGACGACGGTGCTCGCTCCGGGGCCGGTCAGCAGCAGCTCCCGGTGGCGCTCGCCGACGAGGAAGAAGTGGAACTCGCCGGAGTGGACGCCGACCGACATGCGCAGGCGCACCTTGCCGGCCGAGGTGTCGATCGCGCCCATCTCGCTGAGCGTGCGCCGCATGCCGATCGCGGCGGCGACACCGTCCGAGGCGTGGTGCTCACCCGAGAAGAACAGGAGCAGTGCGTCCCCGCCGAACTTGATCAGGCCGCCGCCGTTGGCGTAGGCCGTGCCCAGCAGCTGTCGGAACACGAAGCCGACGACGTCGGTCACCTCCTCGGCGCCGACGCGGCCCAGCCGTGCCAGCCGCTCGGACATCTTCGTGAAGCCGGAGATGTCGACGAACACGACCGTGCCCTCGAGCGCCCGTACCCGCACGTCCGGCTGCTCGCTGATCCAGCGGATTGTCAGGCGCGGCAGAAACGGCCGCAGCTTCGACGAGCGATCGGTGGAGACGTTAGCCACGTGGTACCTCGGAGAGGACGGCGGGTTCGGTCAAGTGTAAACCTGCAGAGCGCGCGCAGGAACCGCCGGCTCAGGCCTGCAGCTCGCCCAGCTCGCTGAGCCGGGCATCGGCGATCGCACCGGCCTGGCCGGCGACATTCACGTCGCCGGTCACGATCCGCAGGAACTCGTCACGCTCGAGCGCGTACAGCTCCGCCGCGTCGGCCACCCGCACGGTGGCGGTACGCGGCACGTCTCTCAGCAGCGCGATCTCGCCCACCAGCGACCCGGGGCCGAGGTCGGTCACGTGGAAGCCGTCTCTGATCACCTCGACGGTGCCGCTCTTGACCAGGAAGACGCGATCGCCGCGATCACCCTGTCGCATCAGCACGTCGCCGGACTCGGCGTCGACCCGCTGCAGGTGGCTGGCCACCCGCTCCATCTCGGCCGGCGGCAGGAACGAGAACAGCTCGACCGAGCGCAGCAGCCGGATGCGGGCCGGGTCGGCCGCCGCCAGCCGGTCGACCCGGCTGAGCCCGCGCCACGCCACCAGCAGGCCGATCGGCTGCAGCGCGCCCACCAGCACCAGCGTGGTCGACAGCGACGTCGCCGAGGCCAGCGCCGCGACCGTCAGCGCGCCGAGGCCGATCGCCGCCCGCATCAGGCTCTCCAGCACCCCGAACACGCGCGCCAGCAGCCGGTCGTCGGCCGCCCGCTGCAGCAGGGTGAACGTGACCACGTCCATCAGCACCAGGCCGGTGCCGGTCACGATCACCATGGCGTAGGCGACCACGGTGGCGGTGGTGACCGCCAGCGCCACCAGCGCCGCCGACCACGCGATCAGCCCCGCCGCCATGGCCGGCACCAGGCGCGGCCGCCCGACCAACCCGGCCGATCCGATCGCGCCCAGGATCGCCCCGATGCCGGCCGCCGAGGCCAGGAGCCCGGCGCCGCCCTCTGCAGCGCCCAGCCTCTGCACGGCCACCGCCACCACCAGCACCTGGAAGAAGGCGCCCCACACGACCATCGAGAGGCCGAAGGTGCTCATCAGCACCCGCACGTCGGCGTTGGAGGCGACCGTCGCGAAACCGGCCAGCAGGCGGCGGGTGCGCGACACGCCGGCGGCGAGGGCCGCAGCCGGGGTGCTCGGCACGCGGCTGACCGCCAGCGCGGCGGCGACCGACAGCGCCGCCAGCGCGGCGAACGCCGGGGCGGCGCCCGCCCACACGATCAGGCCGCCGGCCAGCGCTGGCCCGGCCAGGTTGCCAACGCCCTCGAGCATCGACACGAGCACGTTCGCGGCCGTGAGCTGGGCCGGGGTGTCCGACAGCCTCGGCAGCAGCGCCGCCTGCACCGGCCGGTAGACGGGGATCACCACCGCCGCCACCACCGCCAGCACGAAGACCGGCCAGCGGCTGTGGGCCATCGCCACGGCAAGGCTCATGCATGCCACCACCGCCGATGTCAGCAGGGCCGCCGCGACCAGCACCAGACGGCGGTCGAAGCGGTCGCCCAGGCCCGCCGTGAACGGTGCCGTCACCGCGGAGGCGCCCGACCGCGCGGCCGCCAGCAGCCCGGCCGCGGCGATGCCGCCGTGGCCGTAGGCGAACACCACGAGCGCGATCTCGAGGCCCTGTTCGGCGGTGATGTACGCCGCCCACGCGGCCTGCGCCCATGTCAGCCGGCGGCTCCGCCCCACCAGCCGTACCGCTCGCGCCACGGGGGTCAGTGCCCGCATGGCCGCCTCCGGGTCAGTCCACTGCCGAGGGAGCCGACTCTCGCATGCGCGCCGCCAGGGTCCGCAGCATCGCGAGCGCCACCTTGGGCTCGCTTTCCAGCACCTTCTGGAACGCCGTCCGGCCCAGGCGCATCGTCAGCACCTCGGACTCGGCCTCGACCGTGGCTGTGCGCGGCGCCGCATCGAGCAGCGCCAGCTCGCCGAAGAAGTCGCCGCGGCGCAGCTTCACCGAGCGCTTGCCGGGCTTGCGAACCGCGGCCGACCCGTCCAGGATCACGTAGAAGGCGTCGCCGGGATCATCGACCCGGACGATCGCGGTGTAGGGCGCATAACGCTTCATCGTCGCCTGACCGGCCACGCGCCGCAGGTGCCGCTGGGAGAGGCCCGTGAACAGAGGGACGGTGCCGAGCACGTCGGCCCAGGCCTTGACGGAGCGACCGTCCGTGCCCAGGGAGAGTGCCCGGGCGATCGGGTCGCGGTGTTGCATGGACGGCGTCATGTGTGTGTGCGCTCCTGATCGGGTCGCCCAGTCTACTGAGCGGCGGGCGCGTGCTCAACCCGGGCAAGCCGGTCGGGCATCAGGCGCATCGTCGTGGTGCCATCGTGCTCGAAGCCGACCTTGAGGTACGCATGCACGGCGGCCTGGTTGCGGGGGTCGACCTCGAGCGTGATCTCGCGTAGCCCCAGTTCGTCGAATCCGAACCGGCAGACCATGGCGGTGGCCTCGGTGCCGATGCCGCGGCCGCGGAACTCGGCGGCTCCGATCATGATCGAGAACTTGGCCCGGCGGCGGCCGACGGGGGTGAGACGGGCATCGCCTATCAGCCGGTCGCTCTCACGGTGGCGCAGCGCGAACACCACCCGCTCCGGGTCGCTGAGGATGCGCCGCCCCCAGTCGAGCAGGGAGCTGGGCGAGTGCGGCTGCACCGGCTGGTCACCCGGCGCGTAGAGGTACCGGGTGGTGGTGGGATCGTCCATCCAGCGGACCCAGTCGCCGACGGAGTCGGTCGACAGCGTGGCCAGGCACACCAGCTGTCCGCAGATCGGCTCCTTGATCGTCACCCGGGCAGCGTACCGAGCCTGCCCGGGCGACCTCGTTGGAGGCGTGCCGGGCAGGCTCGGTCCACGAGCCTCACGGGTGGGAGAAGCTGACCAGCTCCGCGACCTCCGGCGGGCCCTGTGCCGCGCGCTCGCTGACCACGCCGATGCCCCGCACGTACAGCTTGCGGTCGATCACGTTCGGCTCGAGCCGTGACCACTCCAGCGTGAGTGCTGCGTGACGAAACGCCCCGAAGGGCACCGCCACATGCTGATTCAGGTCGACCAGCCAGTACTGGTCCTCCGCCTGTCCGGCGAGGTACTCCTGGCGGTGGGTGTCGCCGACCTGCGGGTGCGCGGTCATCACGATGCCCGGCCGGGCGCCGTGAACGCCGGCCTGCCAGGAGCCCGACGTATCGACCCCGCCGCCGGTGTAGTCGGCGGTCCGCTCGCCCATGTACCAGACGTTGCCCTGGTCGTCCTGGGCGTACCAGTCGGTGGTGCGCTCGAGCACCGTTCCGCGGTGCGTCGCGACGTCGGTGACCACGGTGGCCGTCACCCCCAGGATCGCCTTGGTGCGCCGGCGCACGGTGACGACGTCGCGCTGTGTGACCCCGTCCTTCACACCCGAGTAGACCCAGCGTGACCCCGGCCTGTACGGCAGGTACGGATTGGTGATGTGCCGCACGAAGTGGCCCGGATCGACGGCTGCGCCGGCGTTGGCCGGGCTGGAGCGGCCGTCCGTGAACGCCATGGCGACGGCGACGAGGATGCCGGCTCCGAGCAGGCCTGTGCGGGCGATGGATCGACGGTTCATGATCCGCTCCTCTCTGGCTGAATACGGGAGGAGCCTGCCACGGCGACCTGAACGGCGGATGAAAGCAGCGGGTCGCATTTTCCGCACATCACGCAGGCCGCCGTACACTGGTCGCGGAGGTCGGTGCGTGCGGATTCTTGTCGTCGAGGATGCAACCAGGCTGAGCGAGATCATCGCCGCGCGGCTGCGCGAGGAGGGCTATGCCGTCGACGCCACCGGCAGCGGCGCCGAGGCCCTGCGAATGGCGGCCCGCGTGTCTTACGACGGCATCGTGCTCGACCTGCGACTCCCCGATCTGGACGGTCTGGATGTGTGCGGTGGGCTGCGGCAGCGAGGCTGCTGGACGCCGGTGCTGATGCTGACCGCGCGGGCCGATCTCGGTGACCGCGTGGAGGGCCTCGATCGGGGGGCCGACGACTACCTGACCAAACCGTTCGAGTTCCCCGAGCTGTTCGCGCGCCTGCGGGCGCTGGTGCGGCGTGGGGCGATCGAGCGGCCGGCCGTGCTGTCGGCCGGCTCGCTGCGCCTCGATCCGGCCGCCCACACGGTCGCCCGGGCAGGGACACCGATCGAGCTGACATCCAAGGAGTTCGCCCTGCTCGAGTTCTTGATGCGCAACCGCTGTGCGGTGCTGTCCCGGGAGCGGCTGATCGAAGCGGTCTGGGAGAGCGGCTATCGCGGTGACTCCAACATCATCGACGTCTACGTCGGCCGCCTGCGCGACAAGGTCGACCGGCCGTTCGGCTGCGAGAACCTGATGACGGTGCGGGGCGTCGGCTACCGGATCGGAGCTGACAGGCGTGAGCCGGATGTCGCTTAGAGCTCGGCTGACACTCGCCTTCGCAGCCGGCATGACGCTGGTTTCGCTGGCCGTCGCCAGCTTCGTATACGTCCAGGTGCGCAGCGATCTGCGGTCCGAGGTCGACATGGGGCTGCGCGCCCGGGCGCAGGCGCTGATCGCTGGGGGCAACCTCGTGCCCGGCCTCCCGCAGACCAGCGGCCACCTGGCCGACAACGACGAGTCGTTCGCCCAGGTGCTGAGCGGCGATGGCCGCATCCTGGCGGCGACCCGGTCGGTCGCACGCGCGCCCCTGCTCAGGCCCACCGAGCTGCGGCACGACCGGCCGTGGCTGACCGACCGCCGGCCGCAGGGCCTGGAGACGGCGCGGCTGCTGGAGGTGCCGGCCACCGTGCGCGGTGCGCGGGTGTACCTGGTGGTGGGGGCCACGCTCAGCGACACGCGCGAGGCGTTGACGCGGCTGCTGGTGCTGTTCGCCATCGCGCTCCCGGTTGCGCTGCTGGCCTCGTCGCTGATCGGCTGGCTGCTTGCGGGCGCGGCGCTGCGGCCGGTGAGGCGCATGAGCGCCGAGGCCGCGGCGATCACGGATGCCGACCCGTCGCGTCGCCTCGCCGTGCCCACGGGCGACCGCGGCCTGGCCGTCCTGGCCACGACCGTGAATGCCACCTTCGACAGGCTGCAGACCGCGATCCGCCGTGAGCGCACGTTCGCGGCCAACGCCAGCCACGAGCTGCGGACGCCGCTCACGATCCTGAAGGCCGAGGTCGATACGGCGCTCTCCGCACATCGCAGCCCGCATGAGCTGCGCGAGGCGCTGGAGTCGGCCGCCTCCGAGATCCGGCATCTGATCGCGATCGCGGAGGGCTTGCTCGTGATCGCGCGGACGGTTGAGGGGCGGATGCCGGTCGAGCGCGCGCCGACGCCGCTGGCGGGGCTGGTCGGCGAGCGCGTGGAGGCCTTCTCCGGGATGGCGCGCGAGCGTGACGTGGAGCTGGCTGTGCGGGCCGGCGACGAGATCGTGGAGCTCGATCCGACGCGCATTCGTCAGGCGATAGACAACCTGCTGGACAACGCCGTCCGCCACTGTGCGGCCGGCGGCAGCGTGACGGTCACCGCGACGGCCGCTGCGGGCACCGTGTCGATCACGGTGCAGGACAGCGGGCCCGGGTTCAGCGATGCCGCGCTGGCGGCGGCGTTCCAGCCGTTCAACCGAACCGACAACCGGTCGTCCGGTGCGGGCCTCGGGCTGGCTCTGGCCAGGGCGATCGCCGAAGCACACGGCGGCCGGGCCGAGGCCTGGAACGTGCCGGCCGGCGGCGCGGCGGTGACGCTCACCTTCCCGGCAGGCACCGTGTCGCGCCCGGGCGAGCCCGTGCGACCAGGGCCCGTGGCTAGCGTACGGAGTTGACGATCTCGGCGGACAGGCTCGGGTACTGGGCCAGGAACTCCGCCCGCTCCGCCTTCAGCCGCTCCACCCGCTGCCGGTACTCGTCGCTGCGGCCGGTCGCCTCGTACAGCCGTCGCGGCTGCAGCAGGTCGATGTCCGCGGCGTCGATGCCGGGCACGTGCGAGGCCACCTTGTAGCCGAAGTCGGGATCGACCTCCCACTCGATGGTGCCCTCGGCGATGGCCTTGACGATGGCCGAGGAGTGGGGGATCCGCACCTTCTTGGAGGCGCTCTCGCTCTCGGGCCCGCCCACGCGGCCGGTGTTCATGATGTACACGTCGATCGGATGCTGCTCGAGCAGCTCGAGGAAGCGGTTGCCCTGGCCGTCGTGGTGCATCGGGAAGAACGGGTTCGTGCCCGGCACGCGCAGGAAGACGCCCTCCTCGTCCTTGCCGCCGGCGGCCGTCCCGGTGGTCTCGCCGAGCATGAAGAAGGCGGCCGCCTGGGGGCCCTCCAGCCGGGCGACGGCCGGGATCACGTTCTCGTTCCGGTTCAGCACCAGCAGGAAGTCGGCCTGTTCGATCGAGGACGCCTCGGCCGCCTCGATGTCGGCGAAGGAGAACACCGCGCGGCCGTTCTTGGTGTAGCTCTCGTCGAAGAAGTCGACGACGCCGTGCTCGTCCATGCTGACGTTCTCGAGGTAGGCGCCGGGCTTCGTGACCGCGCCGTGGATGGTCGGCTCGTCTTTCGGGTTGAGCGCGAAGGTCTTGGCGAAGCAGCCGGCCTCGGTGGCCGAGATCGACCCGTCCGGCCACCAGGCGACGAAGTCGTCCTGCACCGGGAGCGATCCGTTCTGCCGGGTGAACGTGGTGGTGGTCTTGCCGGTGCCGGACAGCCCCACGATCAGGCCGGTCTTGACGCCTGCGCCGGTCGGGATCATCTTGCAGCCGGCGTGCAGCGCCAGGCCGCCTCGTTCGAAGACGAGGTGGTTCCACATGCGCAGGCCGCCCTTCTTCGACTCGCCGAAGTAGTCGGAGTTGAAGACGCGCGTGACGTACAGATCGAGGTTGACCGCGATCAGGCGGTCGTCCGGGTAGCCGGGCACCGCCAGGTTGGGCGTGTAGATCACCAGCAGCTCCGGCTCGAACTCGCCGGACTCGGGATCGTGGAAGTAGAGGACATCCTGCATGCCCGCGATGTTCGCGTTCGCGGCCTCGACGTAGAGCCGGGCCGGAACGCGGCGCTCCGCGGTGTCGCCGATGTAGCCGTCGACCACGATCATCTCCTGGTCGGCGATGTAGGCGTTCTGGAGCTCGGTCACGCGCTGCCACTCGTCGCGGTCCATGGCCTGGTGCGGATACGAGTCGGGGTCGTCGGCGACGATGTAGGTGCTGCCCTTCGATCGAGCCAGCACCTGCGTCTGGACGTTCGGCGCGCCGTACTCGGTGGGGCGCGCGGTGGGCATGGCCAGCGCCCGCGCGAGCAGCTCGGACTGCGGTAGGTCGTGGTGCACCTGCCGTGCGGCAGGTAGCGCAAAGGCCATCTTCGCCAACGGTCCTCCCAGATGAGAGCGCGACGAGGCGGTCGCGCGCCCAACCAGGATACCGCAAGGTGGAGGGTTTGTCGTTGCTTGTGACAAAGCTTGTAACAACGGCTTCGTACCCGCCTGGCAGCGCGGCCCGCCGGTACGGCTTGGTAGGCTGCAGACAGCGATTCCCTCGAGCAGCGGAGGCGTTGATGGTGCGTCACGACGTGGTGGTGGTCGGTGCCGGATTGGCCGGAATGCGGGCTGCAATCGAGGCATCGCGCTACGGCGCCGACGTGGGGGTGGTCTCCAAGCTGCACCCCACGCGCAGCCACTCGGGCGCCGCGGAGGGCGGCATCAACGCCGCGCTCGGGAACGCCGGCGAGGACGACCCGCAGAAGCACACCTTCTTCACCGTCAAGGGCTCCGACTACCTGGGCGACCAGGACGCGATCGCCGTCATGTGCGAGGAGGGGCCAGGCGACATCTACGAGCTCGAGCACATGGGCGCGATCTTCTCGCGCACCGATGACGGTCGCATCGCGCAGCGCCCGTTCGGGGCCGGCGGCGCGCCGCGCACCTGCTACGCGGCCGACATCACCGGCCACGTGCTGCTGCACGTGCTCTACGAGCAGCTGGTGAAGAGCGGCGTCACGGTCTACGAGGAGTGGTTCGCGCTCGACCTGGTCACCGACGGGGAGCGCTGCGTCGGCGTGACGGCCTGGGATCTGGTGCGCGGCGGCGTGCAGGGCGTGGAGGCGTCGGCCGTGATCATGGCCACCGGCGGGCTGGGGCGCATGTACCGCGGCACCACCAACGCCTACGCCTGCACCGGCGACGGCATGTCGATGGCCTGGCGAGCGGGGGTGCCGCTGAAGGACATGGAGTTCATGCAGTTCCATCCGACCACGCTCAAGTCAAACGGCGTGCTGATCACCGAGGGCGCCCGTGGCGAGGGCGGCTACCTGCGAAACAGTGAGGGCGACCGCTTCATGTTCAACTACGCCCCCACCGCCGGCGAGC
>DASUHV010000272.1:0-6959 GCA_036273355.1 Gaiellales bacterium | reverse complement strand
CACGGCCTGGGCGTGCACCGTCCCGCCGCCGGCGTGGACGATCCAGCCCTCACCCTCGCGCTCGAGGCCCCCGACCGGCGAGTGCTCGAACAGCGTTGCGCCGCGGTCGGCGGCGGCCGCTGCCAGAGTCCGCACCCAGGTCGCGGGCAGCAGCTCGGCGTCCTGCGGGAAGAAGGCAGCCGTGTGGCAGCGGTCGCGCATCGGTTCCGGAATCAGGTCGGCGGCCGGACGGGCGGGGAGGCCGGCGGCCACGGCCGCCGACAGCGCGCGCTCGATCTCGGCTTGCTCATGCTCGTCCTGCGCCACCCACAGCGCGCCCGTGCGGCACACCGCCTGCGGCACGCCCAGCTCGGCGGCCAGGGCGATCATCGCGCCGAGCGACCGCTCCGTCGCGGCCCGCAGATCGCGGGCGGCGACCTCGCCGAGGCGGCCCTCCAGCTCACCGGGATCCAGCCCCGTGCCGGTCACGGCGAAGCCGCCGTTGCGGCCGCTGGCCGCGGCAGCAGCGCGCCTGCCGTCGACCACGGTCACGCCGACCCCGTGCTCGAGCAGCCGCCAGGCGCAGGACGCGCCGGTCACGCCCGCGCCGACCACGCAGACGTCGGCCCGGTGATCCGAGTCGAGCGCGGGAAAGGCCCGGCCCGGGTGCTGCTCCTGCCACAGAGATGGCGTACTCACGATGGCGCGCAGCCTACAATCGCGCCCGTGCCCGAAGCCGACGAACTCGCCCTCGCCGAGCGGCTGATCTCCTACGACAGCTCTCAGCCCGACGGCGTGAAGGCGGCCATGGGGTTTCTGAAGGGATGGCTGGAGGGGCAGGGCATCGTCCACCGCACCTACGAGGTGAACGGCCTGCCCTCGATCGTGGCGGCGGTCGGCGAGGGGCCGATCACGCTGATCTGGAACGCCCACGTGGACGTCGTTCCCGCCCGCAGCGAGCAGTTCTCGCCCTGGCACGTGGACGGCCGCCTGTACGGCCGCGGCGCCTACGACATGAAGGGCGGCCTGGCGGGGATGCTGGCCGCGCTGGCCGACCTGTCACAGGCGCGCGAGATGATTCCGGGCGTCAAGGTGAAGCTGCTGATCGTGCCCGACGAGGAGTCGGAGGAGGACTCGAATCAGCCCAAGTCGTCGGCGTTCCTGGCGGCCGAGGGGCACCTCGGCGAGTTCGTGGTCTGCGGCGAGCCGACCAACCTCGAGATCGGCGTGCAGTCGAAAGGCGTCCTGGTCGTCCGCGTCGACGTGGAGGGCCGGGCCGCGCACGGCTCCACCCCGTGGCTGGGCGACAACGCCGTGCTGAAGGCGTTCGAGCTCTACCACAGGATCCTGGAGCTGCCGTTCGCGTCCGGCAGTTCGGAGCTGTACGAGCACCCGTCCATCAACATCGGCCGCATCCGCGGCGGAGACGTGGTCAACATCGTGCCCGACCATTGCCGGATGGACGTCGACATCCGCTACCTGCCCAACCAGGCGCCGGAGGAGGTGCTGCGGCAGCTGCGGTCGCTCGGCGCCGAGGTGACGCCGATCTACGAGATGCCTGCGGCGACGCTCGACCCGGGCGAGCCGCACGTCCAGGTGCTGCGCGAGGCCGTGGGCGCGCTGGAGGGCGGCGCGGCCCCGGCGGTCGGTCGCCACGGCGCCTCGGACGCGGTGTTCTTCCTGGAGCGGGGCATCCCCGCGATCGAGTTCGGGCCGGCCGGCGGAGGACACCACGGGCCGGAGGAGTACGTCGAGATCGAGTCGCTGCGCCGCTATCGCCGGATCCTCGTGGAATTCGCGCGGCGTCTCTCATCGACTCCCAATCGCGGGTAGGGAACCTGCACCTCAACGACGAATCGGGCGTTTATACTGCTGCCTTGCCCGCGACCAGTCTGCGGGCGCTCGTCTGTCAGGGAGCTCTTTGCCGACCGAAACACCGCCACAGCCCGCTCCACCCAGCACCGGTTCGGACGGCGGCCCGCCCCGGCGGCCCCCCGTCAACATCTACGACACCCGGGCGCTGAAGCGGCGGCGGCCGCGGTGGGTGCGGATCGCGTTGTGGACGGGCGGCTCCTTCCTCGCGCTGGTGCTCGTGGTGGCGGCCGTGGTCGGGTGGTGGGCGCACAACCTGGTGAACGAGGTGGGGCACCTCAGCAAGGGCGTGATCGGTGCCCAGAGCAGCCTCCAGAAGACGCTGCCGATCAGCAACGCTCCCGCGGTCGCGCTCGTGATCGGCTCCGACTACCGGGCAGGAGACGCCGCCGGCGGGTCACGGTCGGACACGCTGATGCTGGTGCGGATCGACCCCCGCACCAAGTACATCTCGCTGCTGTCCTTGCCGCGCGACCTGCACGTCACCATCCCCGGCTACGGCGTCGACAAGATCAACGCCGCCTACTCGGACGGCGGCTACAAGCTGGCGCTGAGGACGGTCGAGGACGCCACCGGCGTCAAGCCCAACTACCTGGTGACGGTCGACTTCAAGGGCTTCCGTGACCTGGTGGACAAGTTCCACGGCGTCTACGTGCCGGTCGACCAGTTCTACTACCACGTGAACGTGGCCGGCCAGGAGCAGTACTCGCAGGTGGACATCCCGCCCGGCTACCAGCTGCTGAACGGCACCAACGCGCTGGCCTACGCCCGGTATCGCCACACCGACTCCGACTTCTACCGCAACGCCCGCCAGCAGGTGTTCCTGCACGCCTTCTCGCAGCGCGCGTCCAGCCAGCTGCACGGCATCGGTCTCGACCAGCTGACCACGCTTCACGACGTGGCCAACACGATCGCCAGCAACGTCCAGGTGACCGGCCCCAACGGCCCGCCCAGCATCACGACGATGGTCGAGCTGGCGACCACGGCCTACGCGATCAAGGATCGCGTGATCACGTCTCGGCTGAACGCCACCGTGGCCGGCGACGCGATTAATTCCTACGTGGAGGCGACGCCGGAGGCGATGCGCGCGGCCGTGTTCGCGTTCATGCATCCGGAGAGCATGCGGCCGCCCACCAACGCGCTTCCGGGCAAGGCCACCAACGGTCCCAAGGTGCCGAAGTTCAAGCCCAAGGTCGACCCGACCACCACGCCGCTGACCACGGTCAACGGGAACGGCACGCCCGGCGCGGCCGCCAAGGGCGGCGCGGCGCTGGGGACGTGGGGCTACCCCGTGACGGTCTCGCTGAACCCGGCGCCGACCTTCACCTTCCGCCAGAGCGTCGTCTACTACCGGCCCGGAGACCAGCAGGCTGCCGCCGACGTGGCCGCCATCCTGGGCGGCGCCGTGGCGAAGCCGATCACGGCGGCCTACAAGGCATATGCCGCGCACGGCCTGGTCGTGGTGCTGGGCAAGAGCTTCACCGGTAAGCTCGCGCACGTCGCGTCCAAGAGCACGACCGGCCTGCCGTCGGACGTGACCCGCGACAGCACCACCTACCGCTCCGACTTCCAGGCCGCGAACGGGCCCGCCAACTTCCCGGTGCTGTACCCGACCGTGCGCCAGGACGCGTCCACGTTCGTGCCCTGGGTGCACTCGCCGATCCGGACCTACAACATCAAGGATGCGGGCGGTGGGAACAACTCGCTGTACGCCTACTGGGGGTACAACGGCATCGCCGGGTCCTACTGGGGGATCGAGGAGACCCGGTTCACGAACGCGCCGATCCTGGCGAATCCCGACCAGCGGCGTAAGCTGGACGGGCGCACGTACCAGTTCTACTTCAACGGCTCGCACATCCACATGGTCGCCTTCATCGAGCACGGCACCGCGTACTGGGTGCAGAACACGCTTCGCGATGACATGTCCAATGCGGACATGATCGCGATCGCGCGGTCGCTGAAGCCCGTCAAGTGAGCCCGCCGGCCAAAAGCGCCGTCGGCGTGATCGGGGTCGGCTACGTGGGGTTGGTAACGGCGACCTGCTTCGCCGACCTGGGCCACCAGGTGGTCTGCCGTGACATCAACCCCCAGCGCGTGGCCGACCTGCGCGAGGGCACGGTGCCGATCTATGAGCCGGGGATCGAGCGGCTGCTGGAGCGAAACCGCGACCGGCTCACGTTCACGGAGGACAGCGAGGAGCTGTTCAGCCGCTGCCGGGTGGTGTTCGTGTGCGTGGACACGCCGCCGACGCGGTCCGGGGACGCGGATCTGTCGCGCGTGCACCGCGTGATCGACGAGCTGCCGGCAGACGGCGAGCGGTTCGTGCTGGTGATGAAGAGCACGGTGCCGGTGGGCACCGGCGACAAGGTGCGGGCGGAGCTGGACGCGCGCGACCGCGGGCACGTCGGCTACGTGTCCAACCCGGAGTTCCTGCGCGAGGGGCGCGCCATCGCCGACTTCATGGAGCCCGACCGGATCGTGATCGGCGCGCTGGACGAGGCGGACGGCGCGGCGGTGGAGGCGCTGTACGCAGACCTGGACGCGACCGTGGTTCGCACCGACCCGGCCAGCGCCGAGATGATCAAGTACGCGTCGAACGCGTTCCTCGCGACCAAGATCTCGTTCATCAACGAGATCGCGAACGTCTGCGAGGAGGTGGGGGCCGACGTATCGGTAGTGTCCCACGCGATGGGACTGGACGAGCGGATCGGCACGCACTTCCTGCGACCCGGGATCGGATACGGCGGCAGCTGCCTGGCCGGACACGAGCTGGTCACGGTGCGCCACCAGGACAGCGTCGAGGACGTCGCGCTGGCGGATCTGTACCGGCAGCACAAGGGGCCCGGCGACGTGGTGCATCCGCAGGGTCTGGAGGTGCTGGCCTGGCGGATCGGCGACGAGACGCCCGACTTCCTGCCGGTGTCGACGCTGACGGTGCGCGACTACGACGGGCCCGGCGTCTCGGTGCACCTGCGCGACGGGGCGGCGGCCGTCTCCGCCACCAGCGACCACCCGTTCGTGGTGTTCGACGAGATCGAGGGCACGCGGATCGTGCTGGGCGGCGAGCTGTCCGAGGGCATGCGGGTGCCGCGCCTGGTCAGCGCGCCGCTGCGGATCGATCCGATCCCGGGGCTGGGCGGCCCCACGTCGTCGCTGCCGGAGCCGCTCGTGCAGCGCGTCGCCTGGGTCTCGGTGGCGCGCGTCGAGGCGCACGACATGGAAGGGCCCGTCTACTCGCTTGAGGTGCCGGAGGTCGGCACGTTCGTGACCAGCGGCGGCCTGGTGGTGCACAACTGCTTCCCCAAGGACGTGCAGGCGCTGAAGCAGCTGGCCGGCAACTCGGGGTACCACTTTCAGCTGCTGACGTCGGTGATCGAGGTCAACGAGCTGCAGAAGCGCCGTGTGGTGGGCAAGCTCGAGCGGCATCTGGGCCCGCTGCGGGGCCGGAAGATCGCGATGCTGGGGCTGGCGTTCAAGGCCAACACCGACGACATGCGCGAGGCCTCGAGCCTGGTGCTGTCGGCGAGGCTGCTGGCCGAGGGGGCGCAGGTCGTGGCATACGACCCGGTGGCTATGGACGCGGCGCACGAATACCTCAGCGACGGCGTGACGCTGGCCTCCTCGGTGCTGGAGGCGGTGCACGGGGCCGACGCGGCGGTGATCGTGACGGAGTGGGGCGAGTTCCGGACGCTGGCCTCGGGTGAGGTGCGAAACGCGATGGCGACGCCGCTGATCGTGGATGGGCGCAACCTGCTCGATCCGGACCAGGTGCGGGCGGCCGGGTTCCTGTACGAGTCGGTGGGACGGCCCAGCGTGGAGCCATCGGGGTGATCGCGGTGCTGCTGGTCGGCGGCGAGGGCACCCGCCTTCGCCCGCTCACCGAGTGGCTGCCCAAGCCGATGCTGCCGATTGCGAACCGGCCGTTCCTGGACCACCAGATCGGCCACCTGCGCGAGCACGGGATCGACCGGGTGGTGCTCTCGTGCGGCTACCTGGCGGAGCCGATCCGCGAGCACTTCGGGGACGAGCTGGAGTACGCGGTCGAGCCGGAGCCGCTGGGGACGGGCGGGGCGATCCGGTTTGCGGCCGGGAACATCGACGAGACGTTCGTGGTCTGCAACGGTGACGTGCTGACCGACCTCGACCTGGGAGCGCTGATCGCGGACCACCGCGAGTACGGTGCACGGGCCACGATCGCGCTGCACCGGGTGGCGGATCCCAGCGCCTACGGGCTGGTGCGGACGGGCGCGGACGGTGTCGTGACGGCGTTCGTCGAGAAGCCGCCGCCGGGCGTGGCGGATGTGGACACCATCAACGCCGGCACGTACGTGTTCGAGCCGGAGGTGCTGGAGCTGATCCCGACCGGTCGGGCGGTGTCGGTGGAGCGCGAGGTGTTCCCGGAGCTGGTGGGAGCGGGGCTGTTCGCCTTCACCGGAGAGGGACGGTGGCGGGACATCGGCACGCCGGACAGCTACCTGGCGGCCAACATGGAGTGGATGCCGGCGGGCGGGCTGGTCGATCCGGCGGCGGTGGTCGAGGCCGGCGCCGACGTGACAGAATCGGTGGTCGGTGCCGGGGCCAGGATCGCGGGTGGCGCGAGCATCCAGCGCAGCGTCGTCCTGCCCGGGGCGAGCGTCGAGTCCGGCGCGGTGTTCCGCGACCAGGTCGTGGGCAGGGACGGGAGAGCTGTGTGGTAGACGACGGGGGCATGCGGGCGGCGATCGAGGGGATGGGCGAGCAGCTGCTCGAGGGCGACCGCATCGGCGGCGAGGCCGGCGGCGCCCTGGCCATGCCGACGGCGGTGGTGATCGCGGGGATGGGCGGCTCGGCCATGAGCGGTGAGCTGCTGCGGGCCCTGGTGATCGGCGACTGCCCGGTGCCGATCACGCGCGTGCGCGGGTTCGGCGTGCCCAGCTGGGCGGGGCCGGGGACGCTGGTCGTGTGCTCGAGCTACTCGGGCGACACGGGCGAGACGCTGGCCTGTGCCGACCAGGCGCACGAACAGGGCGCGAGCCTCCTGTGCGTCGGCATGGGCGGCGCGCTCGAGCAGCGGGCGCGGGAGTGGGGTGAGCCGTTCGCGCAGGTGCCGGGCGGGCTGCACCCGCGCG
>DASUHV010000271.1:0-4307 GCA_036273355.1 Gaiellales bacterium | reverse complement strand
AGATCTGCGGGATCACACGGGCCGAGGACGTTGCGGCGGCTGTCGAGGCCGGTGCCGACGCGGTCGGGTTCACCGTCGTGCCGTCCAGCCCGCGCGGCGTCGAGTTCTCGACCGCGTGCCGGCTCGCCAAGGGCGCCCCGGAGCACGTTCGCACCGTCGTCGTCTACGCCGACACCGCCGTCCACCTCCACTCGTGGGACAAGTTCGACCTCGTCCAGGTGTACGGCCGCTTCGCACACCCGAACAACCGCACGATCGTGGGTATGCGCGAGGACCCGGACGAGGACCTGCCCGACGATGTGCCGGTGCTGCTCGACCTGCCGCGCGACTCGACGCCCGACGACGAGACGCTGCGCGCGCACTGGCTGCGGGCCGCCGGCGTTCGCGCTCCGGTGATCCTGGCCGGCAGCCTCAATCCGGACAACGTCGCCGAGGCGGTGCGGACGGCCCGGCCGTGGGCGGTCGACACCGCCCGCGGGGTCGAGAGCGCGCCCGGCATCAAGGACCCCGACCGCATGCGCCGCTTCATCCGCAACGCAAAGGACGCCACATGAGCACCATGCCCGACGCCCGCGGCCGCTTCGGAGACTTCGGCGGCCGCTTCGTGCCCGAGACCGTGATGGGAGCGCTGGACGAGCTGCTGGCGGCCTGGGAGACGGCCTGGTCGGATCCGGCGTTCCACGAGCGTCTCGACCTGCTGGCGCGCGACTACGTGGGGCGGCCCTCCCCGCTCTACCGCGCGGAGCGGCTGGAGGAGTACGCGAACGGCGCCCGCATCTACCTGAAGCGCGAGGACCTGAACCACACAGGCGCGCACAAGATCAACAACGCCGTCGGGCAGGCGCTGCTGGCCGAGCGGCTGGGCAAGCGCCGGATCGTGGCCGAGACCGGCGCCGGGCAGCACGGCGTGGCCAGCGCCACGGTATGCGCGCGGTTCGGGCTGGACTGCCACGTCTACATGGGCGAGGAGGACATCCGCCGGCAGCACCCCAACGTGGTGCGGATGCGGATGCTGGGCGCCGAGGTGATCCCGGTCACGGCCGGCTCGGGCACGCTCAAGGACGCGATGAACGAGGCCATCCGCGACTGGATCACGAACGTCGAGGACACGCACTACCTGATCGGCTCGGCGGCCGGGCCGCACCCGTACCCGGTGCTGGTGCGGGAGCTGCAGTCGGTGATCGGCCGCGAGGCGCGCGAGCAGGTGCTGGCGGCCGAGGAACGGCTGCCCGACCTGGTCGTTGCCTGCGTGGGCGGCGGCTCGAACGCGATCGGCCTGTTCCATCCCTTCATCGAGGACACGGAGGTGCGGCTGCTGGGCGCGGAGGCGGGCGGCGACGAGAGCGGCACGGCGGCGACGCTGTCGGAGGGGCGGGTGTCGGTGCTGCACGGCTCGAAGAGCTACGTGCTGGCCGACGAGGGCGGCCAGGTGCTGGAGACGCACTCGATCTCGGCCGGTCTCGACTACCCCGGGGTCGGACCCGAGCACGCGTGGCTGAAGGACACGGGCCGCGCCGAGTACGCACCGGTCACGGATGCGCAGGCGCTGGAGGCGTTCCACCTGCTGTGCATGCGGGAGGGCATCATCCCGGCGCTGGAGTCGTCACACGCGCTGTGGCTCGCGCTGCAGCGCGCGCCGCCCGGGCAGGTCGTGGTGGTGGGGCTGTCGGGTCGCGGCGACAAGGACGTGGACGCGGTCGAGGAGCGGGAGTCGCGGGCGTGAGGATCGAGACGCCGGCGCTGGTCATCTACCTGATGGCCGACCTCGACACGGTCGAGCTGGCGGAGGCGGCGGTGCGGGGCGGCGCCACGGCGATCGAGATCGGCATCCCCTTCTCCGACCCGCTGGCGGACGGCCCGACGGTGCAGCGGGCCGGTCAGCGCGCGCTGCGAAACGGGATGACGGCGACGCGGGCGCTGGAGCTGATCGGCGAGCTGCGGAGGCGGATCACGGTGCCGCTGATCCCGATGACGTACGCGGGGCCGGTGATGGCGTACGGCGAGGAGCGGTTCTGCGCCGACCTGGCCACCGCCGGCGCCGACGGCATGATCGTGCCGGACGTGCCGCACGACGAGGCCGGCGACCTGCTCGAGGCCTGCCGCCGGAACGGGCTGGACATGGTGCCGCTGCTGGCGCCGACCAGCACCGATGAGCGGATCGAGCTGGCCTGCCGGGGCGCGGGCGGGTTCGTGTACCTGGTGTCGGTGGCGGGCATCACCGGGTCACGGCAGCGGCTGTCCGACCGGGTGGCGCCGCTGGTCGGCCGCGTGCGCCCGCACACGGAGCTGCCGCTGCTGGTCGGGTTCGGGATCGCCTCGGGGGCTACCGCGCGCGAGGTGATGGACAGGGGCGCCGACGGCGTGGTCATCGGCAGCAAGGCGATCGAGGTGTCAGAGGCGGGCGGCGCGGAGGGGCTGGAGCGGTTCGTGGCCGAAGTGGCGACGGCGATCACCAAGTGACAACGTTCAACATGTCCTCAATCGCTACGGTCTAGGCTTTGCGGCATGCGTGTACTCGTTGTTGAGGACGACCAGCCGCTGGTCCGCATCATGACCAAGTCGCTCGAGTCGAACGGATTCGAGGTGACGTCGGCGTTCGACGGTGAGGACGGCCTGCGCGCGGCGCGGGATGACCGGCCGGACGCCATCGTGCTCGACCTGCAGCTGCCCCGGCTGAACGGGGTCGACCTGTGCCGGCGGCTGCGGTCGGAGGGCAACGCCGTGCCGATCCTGATGCTGACGGCGCGCAGCACGGTTCCCGACCGGATCGGGGGCCTCGACGCGGGCGCGGACGACTACCTGGTGAAGCCGTTCTCGCTGGGCGAGCTGGCGGCGCGGCTGCGGGCGCTGGGCCGCCGCGGCAAGACGACGCCGCAGGTGATCGAGGCGGGGCCGCTGCAGCTGGACACGGGCGCGCGCGAGGCGCGGGTCAACGGCAGCCCGGTCGAGCTGACCGGCACGGAGTTTGCGCTGCTCGAGTACCTGATGCAGAACGCGGGCCAGGTGCTGTCGCGCGACCAGCTGCGCGAAGAGGTGTGGGGCGAGGGATTCGAACCGGCGTCAAACGTCGTCGACATCTACGTGCACTACGTGCGCCGGAAGCTGAAGGCGGCCGGGCTCGAGGCCGATCCGATCCGCACCGTGCGGGGGCTCGGATATGCATTCCGCCGCGGGGATTGAGGATCGCCTCTTCACGCCCGCGCGCGTCAGGCTGACAGCCTGGTACGTGAGCGTGCTCGCGGCGGTGCTGATCGTGCTCGGCACCGCGCTGTATCTGGTGGTGCGGGAGCAGCTGCTGAACGGCGTCGACAACGGTGTACGGCTGTTGGCAGCGAAGGCGACGGAGCAGTGGGTCGCCACCGACACGGTCAACGTGCGAAGGCTCAGCACCGGCCCCTACACCGTCAACTTCATGACCCCGAGCCAGCTAGCGCTTGCAACCAACGATGGGTACTTCCACCTGGACACGGCGTCGATGGAGGCGGCCGACGCCAACGGCTCCGACCTGCGCTCGTCCGGCTCCTCGGGCGATCGCCAGCGCGTCTACTCGGTGAGGGTGACCGCGCCGGAGAACCGGGTGGCGCTGATCCAGGTCACCCGCTCGACCGAGCCCGAGCACCAGGCGCTCAGCAAGCTGCTGGCGGGGCTGCTGATCGGAGGCGCGGGCGGACTGGTGCTGGCGGGGGTGGGCGGCTGGTGGCTGGCGGGTAAGACGCTGCGGCCGGTGCGGGTCGCGTTCAACCGGCAGCACGCGTTCGTATCGGACGCATCGCACGAGCTGCGCACGCCGCTGGCCGTGATCCGCGCCAACGCCGAGTTCCTGCAGCAGGAGCAGCCGGAAAACGTCGAGGCGCGCGACATCGTCAGCGAGACCGACCGGCTGTCGTCGCTGGTGGACGCGCTGCTGGCGGTGGCGCGGGACGACGACCGCGGCGCGAAAGCGCTGCACATGCAGGTCGACCTGGCCGACGTGGTCGAGGTAACGGTCGCATCGTTCCAGACGGTCACGACCGACCACGAGCTGGAGCTGACGTACGCGACGCCGGACGAGCTGATGGTGATGGGCGACCGCGAACAGCTGCGCCAGGTGCTGGTGATCCTGCTCGACAACGCGGTGCGCTACACGCCCGCCGGCGGGCGCATCCACGTGCAGGCGCGAGCGGAGGGTAAGGAGGCGGTGCTGACGGTGCACGACACGGGGATCGGTATCCCCGAGGATGCGCTGCCGCGCGTGTTCGAGCGCTTCTACCGCGCCGACGACGCGCGCAACCGCCAGTCGGGCGGGGTCGGGCTGGGCCTCGCGATCG
>DASUHV010000270.1:0-6982 GCA_036273355.1 Gaiellales bacterium | reverse complement strand
CTCCGGTGCTCTCAGCCAGCCCGTCCAGCCACTCGCCGGCCACCTGCATCGTCGCCAGGAACGTGGCCGGGTCCGGATAGCCGATCTCGCGGAGCGCATACCAGTGGCGGCCGCCCGGCGGAAGCGCCAGCGGTGCGCGGGGGGTGACGCCGACCAGCCTCCGCTCCGGGTCGACCAGGTCGAACAGATCGACCAGGTCGTGCTCGCTGGATCCGCGGCCGTGCAGGAGCACCAGCGCCCCCTGCGGTGGGCCGTCGGCCGGGCGGGTCAGTGCCGTGATCGGATCCACGATCTGGCAGAGTAGCGCCATGGGATACGCCAAACGCGTGGAGATCAGGTGGCGGGATCTGGACGGCTTCGGGCACGTCAACAACGCCGTCTTTCTGACCTACCTGGAGGAGGCACGGGACGAGTTCTACACGGGTCTGCTCAGCCACGACACCGTCAACCAGATGGTGCTGCGGCACACGTCGGTGGACTTCCGGCGCAGCCTCGTGCAGAGCGACGACCTGGTGGACGTCGGCCTGGTCGTGATACGTGTGGGGACGTCGAGCGTGGTCACCCGCGAGACGATCACGTCGAGCGCGACCGGTGAGGTGGCGGCAGTGGCGGAGTCGGTGATGGTGCACTGCGACCAGGCCCGGGAGCGGTCACAGCCGTTCCCGGACGAGGCGCGTCGGCTGCTGGAGGCGGCGCTCGAGCCGGATGCGAAGGAGGGTGAGTGATGACGCACGTTGTCCACTGGGACGATTGTGAGGGCCGCGATCGCCACGCCGGCGACATCCACGCCACCTGGTTTGACCTGGGCAGGCTGGGCGGCAGCGACCGGGTCGGCCTGACCCGGATTGCGATCCAGCCGGGACGCCGCTCCACGCCGGCTCACATCCACGGCGCCGAGGAGGAGATCTTCCACGTGCTGTCGGGGACGGGGTTGCTGTGGCAGGACGGCGAGGTCTGCGAGGTCGGGCCCGGCGACACGATCGCCCATCCGGCAAACGCGCAGACGCACACGCTGCGCGCCGGCGACGAGGTGCTGGACGTGCTCGCCTTCGGCACCCGCGTGCCCCTGGAGCTCTGCTACCTGCCGCGCGCCGGCCACGCCTGGGCTGGGCCGACGGTGGTGGAGGCGCCGGGGATGCGCAACCTGTTCAAGCTGGACGACGTCGCCGGTGACTTTCCGTTCCCCGAGCCCGGCGAGCGCCACCCCAACGTGGCGACGCTGGACGACGTGGAGCCGATGGCGACGGGGCCGAAGGTGCGAGTGCGGCGCGACCTGGGCGCGGCCACGGGAACGGTCCGCACCGGCCTCAAGCACATCACCTCGGAGCCGGGCCGGCTGGTCTGCGCGCCGCACTGCCACTCGGCCGAGGAGGAGATCTTCGTCGTGCTCGAGGGAAACGGGACCTGCGAGCTGGGCGACGAGTCGTTCCCCGTGCGCCGCGGCAGCGTGATCACGAGGCCGGCAGGGACGGGGGTCGCGCACGCGATCCGGGCCGGCGACGCCGGGATCGCATTGCTGGCCTACGGCACGCGCGAGCCGAACGACATCTGCTACTACCCGCGCTCCGGGAAGGTCTACCTGTGCGGGGTGGGAGTGATCGGGCGGATCGAGCCGGTCGACTACTGGGAGGGCGAGGAGCTGTGAGCGCGGAGGGCCTGTACGCGGGCTCGTCATGAACCTCGACGACGTGATCCCGGAGCCGGAGCACCGGACGCGTCACTCCCGGGTCGTCGGCGCGCCGCCCGAGGTGGTCTGGGACGAACTGCTGGGAGTGACCATGTCGGCGCTGCCGCTGGGGCGGACGCTCGAGGCGGTGCGCCTGCTGCCGGCCCGGCTCTCCGGCAGGAGGCATCAGCCGTTGGCAGGACGGTCGTTCCTCGACGTGACACCGATCCCGGTGCTGTTCTCGGAGCGACCCAGCGTCGTGATCTCGGCGGGCCTCAGCCAGGCGTGGCGCCTGCTGGGAGGGCCGACCCCGCCAGAGCTGGAGGCGGCCGCTCTGCGATCCTGGTCGCAGCCCGGCTGGATCAAGGTGGGAATGGAGTTTCGACTCGAGCCGACGCGGCGGGGGACGTTCCTGAGCACCGAGACCCGGGTCGTCGCGACGGACGCGCGCACGCGGCGGGCGTTCGCCGCCTACTGGTTCGTGATCCGCCCCGGTAGCGGCGCGATCCGCCGCGAGCTGCTGCGGGTCGTCGGCCGCCGCTCGGAGCTACGAGTACCAGGGCGGCGGGTCTGAGCCCGGCGCCGGCGGGTCGGCGGTCTGGCCGCCCGCGTACTCCCTGCGATCGGTGGTGGGACACCAGACGGAGGCGTGCTCGAACCGCTCGGCCATCAGCCGGGCGGTGACGTCCTGCATGGTCGCGTCGGCGACCGAGGCGCGGCCGTCGGTCTCGATCACCAGCAGCCCCTCGTCGCCATCCGGGAAGTACGTGGCCCGCACGCCTGTGCCCGAGAGCGGTTGCTTCAGCCAGTGGAAGCCGATGCCCTCCAGCTCCGGCCCCCAGTCGAACCGGTACCCGAGCGGCTCGAGGAACGCGCGCAGGCCCTCGACCGGCACCGCCTGGAAGCGGACTTCGAGGCGCATGCTCGGCAACCTATCCACCTGCCCGCGGCGCGACGGCCCGCGTCACGACCCAGCGGTGCTTGCCGATCTTGCGGTCGCGGATGAACCCCAGCTGCTCGTAGGTCGAGAGCGCACCGTTGAAGAGGAACCCGGCGGGCACCGAGCCGGCGTCCTCGGGGTATCCCTCGACGGTGCCGCCGCCCAGGCCTGCGATCAGATCGACGGCTCCGGCCAGCGCCACGGTGGCAACGCCCTGGCGGCGGTGGCCCTTGCCGACGTAGCAGCACGCGATCCGCCAGTCCGGCGAGGTCGCGCGGCCCTTCTCGTACGCCGCGCGGCTCTTGATCCGGGGCAGCTCGTCGGGCGTCCCGAACTGACACCACCCCAGGCAGTCGTCCCCGTCGAACACCAGCGCCGCATGGGCCGTGCCCGCCCGCACCCGTTCGTGCTTGCGCTCGCAGTTCTGGGCCGCGGTGGTGTCCTTGCCGACGCCCTCGGCGTGGAAGCCCATGCACCAGCACCCGCCGAAGACCCCGTTGTTGCGCTCCACCAGCGCCGCGAACGCCGGCCACGTCGACTCATCGAGCGCCTTGACGGTGTAGGTCGGTTCGGCCATGAGGTCGAGACGGTCTAGAAGAGCGCGCTCGCCAGCTCCCGCCGGTACCGCAGCGCCAGCGGGTGGTCCTGGCCCAGGTCCGCGAACACCCCCACCATCACCTTGCGCAGCGCGTCGCGGGACTCGCCGCTGGAGCCGCGCACGCCGTCCAGCAGCAGCTGCAGCCCCCGCTCCGGATCTCCGGCTGCGATCGCCGCCAGCGCCGGGCCGGCGGTGTCGTCGTCGGCCAGCTCCAGGCGCGCCAGCGCGGCCAGCGCCCCGGCGTGGCCGGGCTCCAGCTCCAGCGCGCGGCGCAATGAGTCCTCATCGCCCAGCTCGACCAGCCGGTCGGCCTCGCTCGGCAGCAGTCCGCGCAGGAACAGGTCGGCCGTCTGCCGCGGCACCGCGCCGGTGAACTGGTCGACCATGCGGCCGTCCCGGAACGCCTTCACGGCCGGAATTCCCTGCACGCGGTACTCCGCGGCCAGGCGCGGGTTCGCGTCGACGTCGACCTTGACCATCTCGACCTGTCCGTCCAGCGCCGCCACGGCATCCTCCAGCACCGGCGTCAGCTGGCGGCAGGGGCCGCACCACTCGGCCCAGAAGTCGACGACCACCGGCACCTCGTGGGAGCGGTCGATCACGTCGCGCGCGAAGCTGTGATCGGTCGCGTCCGCGCTCAACGCTCGGGGCCCTCCTCGCCCTGCTCTCGCAGGTACCGCTCGAAGTCGCGCGCCAGGTCCTCGCCGGTGGCCGGATCCTCGGCGTCGGCAGCCGACTCCAGCTGCTCGACGTAGGCACCTAGCTCGGGGTCGTCGGCCACGGCGGCGGCCACCCGCACGGCGTACTCGCTCGCGGCCCGCTCCAGCTCGCCGCTCGGCCCCGGGGTGCCCGTCAGGTCGGACAGCCGCTCCAGCAGCGCCACCGCGGCGCGCGGGTTGGGCGTGGCCGAGATGTAGTGGGGCGTGGCCGCCCACAGGCTGGCCGAGCGCAGGTCGGCCCGGCCGCAGGCGTCATGCAGCACGCCCACGATCCCGGTCGGGCCCTCGTAGTTCGACCTGGTCAGCTGCAGCCGGGCGATCAGCTCCTCGTCGGACGCTGTGGACGACACCGGAACCGGGCGCGTGTGAGGCGTGTCGGCCAGGAGCGCGCCCAGCGTCACCACCAGTCCCACGCCGATGTCGCCGGCCAGCCCGCAGATTGCGTCGGTGTAGGCCCTCCAGCGCATGTTCGGCTCGGGGCCGACCACGATCACGATGTCGTGCTGCTCGGAGGCCATGATCTCGGTCTCGGGCCACTCCACGTCGCGCACCTGGCCGTCGGTGAGCGTGACGGTGGGCCGAGTCTGCTGGTAGTCGACGAACGGATCGGGATCGATCGACGCGAACCGCTCCGCGCCGGTGGCCACACGCAGGTAGCCGGCCGCCAGGCTGGCGGCTCCGCCGGCGTCGTTCCAGCCCCGGAATGCCGCCACCATGGTCGGCCGGTTCAGCTTCGGCGTCGACTCGATGGTGATGTGCTCCACGTTAGGAGTGTCGCACAACCGTTCCAGCACCGATACTTCCGAGCGTGACCGGTGCGGATGTGATCGTGATCGTGTGGCTGACGCTGTCGGCGCTGATCGGCCTGCGACGCGGGTTCGCCGCCCAGGTGCTGGCGCTCGCCGGCTTCGCGGCCGGCGCGTGGCTGGGATCGCGGCTGGCGCCGTACGCCCTGTCCGACAGCGCCCGCGCCGAGTGGGAGCCGGTGGCCGCGCTGCTCGGCGCGGTGATTGGCGGCGCGATGGTGCAGGCCGCGACCAACCCGCTCGCGAACGCCGTTCGCCGCAGGGTGCTGATCGGCCCGCTGGCGACCGTCGACGGCGCCGGCGGCCTGGTCGCTGGCACGGTGCTCGGGCTCGCGGTCGCCTGGCTGGTGGCGGTGACCGCGATAAACCAGCCCAGCCTGGGGCTGCGCCACGAGGTGCAGTCCTCGACGATCCTGCCACGGCTGGTGCGCTGGGTGCCGGCGCAGTCACTGATCGATGCCATCGCGCGGTTCGATCGCCTGCCGGTGCTGGGCGTGGGCGGCGTCGCCAGCCTGCCGCCGCCCGACCGGTCGGTGCCGGTCTCGCCGGCGGTGCGGCGGGCGGAGCGGAGCGTCGTGATGATCGAGGGATCGTCCTGCGGCCTGACGCTTCAGGGCACGGGGTGGGTGGCGCGGCCCGGCCTGGTCGTGACCAACGCTCACGTGATCTCGGGCGAGCACGAGACCCAGGTGATCACGGACACCGGTGCGCTGAATGCCGTCGCCGTCTTCGTCGATCCGTCCAAGGACATCGCGCTGCTGCGGGTGCACGGCCTGGCCGATCCCCCGCTGGCGACGCGGGACGGCACGTCTGGAGGCACCGGGGTGGCGCTGATCGGCTACCCGGGCGGCGGCCCGCTGACTGCGGCTCCAGGACGCGTCGGCCCGTCGCAGTTCATCGTCACCCAGGACGCCTACGGCCATGGCGTGGCGCAGCGCACGGTGGTGCCGATCCGGGGCAGGGTGCTGCACGGCGACAGCGGCGGCCCCGTGGTCGACCGCTCCGGTCACGTCCTCGCGATGATGTTCGCGGCCACGGAGACGGGCGGCGGTGGATTCGGCGTCTCGATGGACGACATCCGCCACGCGCTGGCGTCGCCCGAGCAGCGGGCCGACACCGGGCCGTGCGTGGGCTGACAGCCGGCGCCCGCCGCGAGGATCTAGGATCCACCCATGACCGCGCGCATCGCACGTAACCTGGCGACCGCGGCCGTCGTGATCTGCCTGCAGCTGACGGCCACGGTCATGACCCTGCGCCGGGATCCGATCCAGAAGTTCCAGGGCGCCGCTATCAGCGGCATGCTCTGGGTCGGGCTCAGGCCCCGCGACTGACCGCGCGCGGGACCGGGTGCAGCCGCCGCAGCGCCTCGGCCAGCGCTTCCAGGGCGGCCAGGTTGTGCCCCTCGAGCACGTCGTCCACGTGGCGCAGCGCGATCTGCATGCCGCCCGCGAGCGGCTCGAAGCCCTCGTGGCCCTTCAGCGGGTTGACCCACATCAGCGTGTCGGCCTGCCTGGCGATCGTGGCCAGCTCGTCGTCCAGCAGCGCCAGGTCGCCGCGCTCCCAGCCGTCGGACGCGATCACGACGACGGCACCGCGGGTGAGGCCGCGGCGGCCGAACACGCGGTTGTAGGCGGCCAGCGACTCGCCGATGCGGGTCCCCCCGCCCCAGTCGGACAGGGCCATGCTGGCGCGGGCCATGGCCACGTCGGGATCGCGCCCGGCCAGGTGCGGGGTGAGGCGGGTGAGGCGGGTGCCGAAGGCGAAGGCCTCGACGTACCGTGAGGCGCCCTCGCGGGCCGAGAGGGCCTGCAGGAACATGACGAGGGCACGGGCGTAGGGCTCCATCGAGCCGGACACGTCGACCAGCACCACCAGCTTGCGCGGCACCAGCTTGGGGCGGCGCCAGCGGCGGTCGAGCGGGATGCCCTCGGAGCGCATCGACTGGCGCAGCGTGTTGCGCTGGTCGAGGACGCCGGGGGCATGTGCGGGCTGGAGCCGGCGAGAGCGGCGCACCGGGTGCAGCGCGGCCAGGTCGTCCATCAGCCGGCGCACGCGGCGCAGCTCGTCGTTGGTCATGTGGGCGAAGTCGCGGTGGCGCAGCAGCTCGTACTCGGCAGCGCCGACGCCGCGCACCTCCTCATCCTGCTCATCGAGGGCATCCTCATCGCCCGTGTCCGCCGCCTCCGCCTGCGCCGGCGGCCGCAGCTGCGGTGCGGCAAGGGCATCTGCGGCCGTCTCCGACGCCTGCGGCTG
>DASUHV010000269.1:0-5762 GCA_036273355.1 Gaiellales bacterium | reverse complement strand
CTCCTTGGCACGCGCCCAGTTCTCGATGATGTAGGCGCCGCCGATCGCGATGAAGACCAGGGCCAGGGCCGACGCCGGGTTCACGCTGACCGATCCGACGTTTGCCAGAGAGCGGTCGGCCCACAGATCCATGCTCGGCCGGGCGATCACGATCGCGTACACGCCGTAGGCTGGGCGGATCGCGAACACCACGCCGAACACGATGCAGGCGGCCGCCGCCATGAACTCGCGGCCGTCGCCAAGCGCCAGGGCCATCGCCACGGTCATCACGCCGACCGCGGCTGTCGCCGCCCGGCTGCGGCCCTTCCCTGGCCGGGCGCAGGTTTCGCAGGTCGATCGACGGGACGTAGATGCCCACGGCTACTCCAGGTAGCCGAGGTCGCGGAGCGACCGCTCCAGGGTCGCCTCCTCCTCGGCAGACAGGGCGGGCTCGTCGCCGGCCGCGCGCTCCTGGTAGCTGCCGGCGCCCTCACGGACGGCCACCTCGTCTCGCAGCGCCTCGGACATCACCGCACCGTCCGAGTCCGACGGCACCGGCCGGCCCAGCAGCGCCAGCAGTGTCGGCGCCACGTCGACGATGCTGCGCTGACCGAGGTCGACCCCGGCGGGTACGCCGTGGCCGGCGATGGCGAAGATCCCCTCCATGGCGTGCACGCCCGAGTAGCCGTCGATGATCTGCTGGGGCACCGGCTCGAACAGGTCGCCCAGCCCGGACGCGCCCTTGTAGGCAGGGTCGAACAGGGCCACGACGTCCGGGGCCTCGTCGAGGTACGCACCCGAGTACAGCTGTTCGCGCCGCTTCACCCACTGCACCACGGGGGCGCCGGTGCCTGGATCGCGGAGCCCCTCGAGCGCTGCGATGATGCCGTCGCGCACCTCCTCGTACTCGGCGCCGGGGTCGACAGCGCCCTGCTCCTGGCGGCCGCGCAGGTTGACAACGATGCCCTCGGCGGGCGGATAGAGCGGGATCCGGTAGGCCTGGCTGCGCGTCCAGTCGACCCGGTTGGTGCCGGTCGCGCGGGCGGCCACACGGTCGGCAGCTCCGGCCGGCAGGCGGCCGAGCGCCCGCCGCAGCACTCGCCGTAGAGCCGGCGCGCGGCGCAGCGCCCGGGTCACGTGCTCTCCGCGTCCGGCCTCGCCGCTTGCCGACAGGAGGCCCGCGTCGGCCAGCAGCCGGTCGGTGCGCACGAACGTGCGCGGGTGCGGGCCGAAGCCGTGATCCGAGACGACCGCGACCGCCCCCTCCTCGCCGATCAGCTCACGCGCGTCGCCCACCAACGCATCGATCCCGCGGTACATCTCCAGCAGCGCATCGCGTAACGGGTGGCCGGGCTGGTCGAGGTACCTCCAGAGCCGGTGCTGGGCGAAGTCGGTGCTCTGGAACACGACCACCATCACCTCGTGCCGGCCCTCGCGCAGCCAGCGCATCACGATCTCGCGCTGCTGGGAGATCAGGGCCAGGCAGCGGTCGGCCAGCTCGCGGTCCGAGAGCTTGCCGATGCGGTCGGCGAAGTCCAGCAGCGGCGGCAGCTCCTCGGCCAGTTCCGGCGGCTGGGTGTGGTTGCGGTCGTAGTCGGGCAGCGGGAAGCCCGCCACCATGCGGCCGTCCACCTCCCAGACGGGATAGGTCATGGGCACCGACAGGATCGCGACCGGCGCCTCCGCCTGGTCCCAGAAGGCGGCACCCGCCCAGCGCCGCGACGACACGAAGTCGCGGCCATCCTCGAACGATGACGAGTGGCCGGCGCCCCACAGCCGGCTGTAGCGCTCGATCCCGAGCGTGCGGAAGTCGAACATGCCGTGGCGGCCGGGGTTCCAGCCGGTCATCATCGACGGCCAGGCAGCGGCCGTGATCGGCGGGACGGTCGAGATCAAGGTGCCGGAGGCACCCTGCTCCCTCACCGCGGCGATGTTCGGAAGGTTCGCGTCGGGAAGCCCGATGACGGAATCGGTGCCGCCGTCGAGCCCGACCACGAGGAGCCGGGTCATCAGCTGGCCGGTACCTCGATGACCTGGTGCACGCGCTCCGCCAGCTCGGGCTTGAGCTCGCCCGCTGCGGGCACCGAGCTGCTGGTCGGCGCGCGGTCGTAGCAGATGTGCAGGGGCCGCTTGGCGACGCGCTGGATCAGCGACACGGCGGAGCCAAGCGGGTTCCAGCGGGTCGCACCGGGGCGCACGGTGAGCAGCACGATGTCCGAGCACGCGATCAGCGGCAGCGCCTCGGAGTCCTCGAGCACGGCCGGCGTGTCGATCACGACAACCCCGGCGACGTCACGCAGATCGCGGACGATGCGCTCGACCCGCGGCGCCGAGAACAGCGTCTCCGGCAGGGCGTTGCTGGTGCCCTCGGGCAGCCACATCAGGTTGTCCTCGAGCGCGATCAGCGGCATGGACGTGGCGGTACCGTCGAGCAGGGCGGACAGGCCCTCCTGCTCGCGCACCGTGCGCCCGCGCAGGTCGGCGCTGACCAGGATCGTGGCGGTGCCCACGCCGGCGAACGTGCGCGCCAGCGCCAGCGCCAGGCCGCTCGAGCCCTCACTGCGGGTGGCCCGCGTCACGGCGATCACCGCCAGGCGCGTGCCCATGCCCGACAGCTCCAGCTCGGAGCGCAGCAGCTGGACGGAGGCCTGATCGACCTGGGAGTGGATGTCCACGACCGGGACGCCCACGACCTCGATGTCCTCGGGCCGGCGGACGCGACTGTCCAGGCGGCCCATGATCAGCGCCACCAGGGCGAAGAACGCGACTCCGGCAAGGAACCCGCCAACGACGGCGAGGATGGTCGGCGGTCCGCCGGCCGCAACTCGCTGCGCCGGAACCGTCCCGCCCGAATCGAAGCTGCTGGTGAAGTTGCCCTTCACCTGCTGAAGGCCCTTTTGCAACCCCGCCTCATTGGTGGCGAGACGCGCGGTCTGCGGCACCACCTGCCGAAGCTGGTTGATCACGGCCTGGATCGCAACCTGCTCTCGACTCGTCCGCTCGAATAGGAGCGCCTTGGTGTAGGCCTCGAGGACAGCGACGGTCTGGTCGGAACTGGAGCCGCCGGCGTAGTCGAGGCGCACGCTGCTGGTCGTAAGCGGCGTCATCGTCAGGTTCGACACGATCTGGGCGGCGGTCGGCGAGCCCCCGAGCTTCTTGGACGCGGCACCCGCGGCGACCGGGTTCACGAAGTCGTCGGGTGACCAGTCGCCGTAGTACTTCGGATTGTTCTGCAGAATCTGGTAGCCGGGGCGGTAGCCCAGCGGCACCGCCGTTACATCCGTGATCCCGAGGTCGGCGCTGGCGACGTAGTGGGCCTTCTTCTGGCCTGCCACGATGAACGCCAACGCCGCAAACAGCACCCCACCCAGCAGCAGCAGCCACCAGCGCTTGAAAATCAGCCGCAGAGAGCGGCGAAACGTCAGTTCCGGCTTCACGTTCTACCCACGCTCCTCGTGCCTTGGAAGGTCAGAGACGCCCCGCCCGCCTCGAACGGACGCCCTATGGCCAGTGTACGCGGGGCCTCCGGTCTTACAAGTCCCACCTCCAATATGCGCCACATGCAGGGTGCCACCGCCCAGTTGTCGGCCCCCTCCGCGCGCACCTTGACGCCTACCCGAACGGGGGGTACGGTCGTGGATGCGAGGCGGTGGGAAGGAGAGGGCACTGGCTGTGAATGAACAGAGGCGCGATGATCGCCGAACAGCCGTCGACGCAGAGGCCGAAGCGTACACCTCTGCAGAACCGGTGGGCGACGTCGAAAGCATCGGCGAAGTACGGGCACCTGGAGACGTGAGAGGCACCACAGACCGGCATGCACGGCGTACGCTGGTACGCCGCGCGCTGATCGTGGCGGATGTCTGGTCGCTCGGGTTCACGTTCGCGATCGTGCACATGATCCTGGGCACGTCAACACGGCAGGGCTTCACCTCCGGCCAGGAGTTGATTCTGTTTCTGCTGTCAGTGCCCTGCTGGCTTGCGCTGGCCGGCCTCTACGGCCTGTACGAAGGCGACCGGCTGCGGGCCGACACGACCACCCTCGACGATTTCTGGCCGCTGTTCCACGCGGTCACGGTGGGCGTGTGGCTGACGTTCGTGGCCAGCCGCCTCACCAACCACGTGCACGCCAGCGAGCGGCGCCTGATCCTGTTCTGGTTCCTTGCGCTGGTGATCCTGCCCCTGGGCCGCGTGATCATGCGGGTGTTCATCCGCTCGCGCGTGGCCTTCCTGCAGCGCACGCTGATCGTCGGCGCCGGCCTGGTCGGGCAGGAGATCGCGCGCAAGATCCGGCGCAACCCCAGCTACGGGCTGGAGCTGGCGGGCTTCGTCGACAACGATCCGCTGCCCCTGCACCCGGAGCTGGCCGACATCCCGGTGCTGGGCACGACCGACGATCTCAGCGTGATCGTGCGTTCCTACGGCATCGAGCACGTGATGCTGGCGTTCACCGGCGACGGCCATGACGCCGGGCTTGACGTGGTCCGCGCCTGCAACGACCTCGACGTCGAGCTGGACATCGTGCCGCGCCTGTTCGAGGTGGTGGGAAGCAAGGCGCAGTTCCACTCGCTGCAGGGCACGCCGCTGCTCGGCCTGAGCCCGCCCGTGCTCTCGACCAGCCACCGCATCGCCAAGCGAGCGATCGACATCCTGGGAGCGACGTTCGGTCTGATCGTGCTGTCCCCGCTGCTGGCGGTGGTGGCGATCTCGATCAGGCTCAACAGCAAGGGACCGGTGCTGTTTCGCCAGGAGCGCATCGGCCGCGGCCAGCAGCCGTTCACAATCCTCAAGTTCCGCACGATGGTGGCCGACGCCGAGGACCGCAAGTCCGAGGTGGCCCACCTGAACGCGCACCTGTCCACGGACGCGCGCATGTTCAAGATCCCCGAGGACCCGCGCATCACCTCGGTCGGACGGGTGCTTCGCCGGTACTCGATCGATGAGCTGCCGCAGCTGTGGAACGTGTTGCGCGGCCAGATGAGCCTGGTCGGGCCGCGGCCGCTGATCCCGCACGAGCACCAGTACGTGAACGACTGGGGCCTGCGGCGGCTCGACCTGACGCCGGGCCTGACCGGCCTGTGGCAGGTGTTCGGGCGCAGCGAGATCCCGTTCGCGGAGATGCTGGTGCTGGACTACCTGTACGTGACCAACTGGACGCTGTGGGGCGACATCAAGCTGGTGGCGCGAACGATCCCAGCGCTCATGGGCAGAACCCGAGGCGCGGCCTAGCGGCCGTCGGGTCAGCCCGGCTGCTGCGGCATGCTGCGCAGCAGCCTTCCCAACTGCACGGCGGCCGGGGTGGGCTGGCCTGCTCGGGTCAGCAACCCCAGCCGCTCGTTCCGGTCAAGGCTCCAGCGCGACCAGCTCAGGCCGTCCTGCTGGAACAGGGTCACCATCTGCCGCTGATAGCGGTCAACCCCGCTCTCCCCCGGGAACGCGCCCCACTCGCCCACGATCAGCGGGATGCCCCAGGTGTGGGCGATCGAGACGGTCGGCGCCAGGTAGCTGGCCTGGTTGGCGAGGGTGCCGCGGTAGTGACCGCCCTGGAGCGTGGTGCGGTAGCGCTTGCCGGTGCCGGCGTAGTAGTCGTGCACGTCGAGGGCGATCTTGCCCAGGCGCTCGAGCGGGGTCAGCCGCAGAGCCCGGACGTCGGTGCGGGGCGGCAACATGAACACGATCGCGCGCTCCGGGTCGACCGCGCGGACGGCGGCGCCGACCCGCGCCTGCCAGCGGACGATGCGCTGGATGGCCCAGGTGCGCCGGGGCAGGTTGCCCAGCGGCGGCTC
>DASUHV010000268.1:0-4852 GCA_036273355.1 Gaiellales bacterium | reverse complement strand
CGCTGCCGCGCCGGGCGGCCGTGGGTGTGCCTGAACACGCGCGCCAACTCGAGCCTGATGCCCGATGGCGGCACGCGGCTGCGCAGGCTCAGCGGCGAGCCGGTGCGGTCATACCTGGCGGTCGGCTCGTTCGGCCAGCGCGCGGTGGTGCCGGCCTCGGGCGCGGTGCGGGTTGACGGCAGGCTGCCGGCGGAGCTGGGCGCGCTGATCGGCTGCGGCGTGGCCACGGGCGTCGGCGCCGTCACCAACACGGCAGCCGTCCAGCAGGGGCAGAGCGTGGTGGTGGTCGGCTGCGGCGGAGTGGGCCTGTCGGTGGTGATGGGGGCGGTGCTGGTGGGCGCCGACCCGGTGATCGCGGTCGACATCAGCCCGCCGAAGCTGCGGCTGGCCGGCGACGTGGGGGCGACGCACATGGTGGGTGCCGGCGACTCGGCGGGGGCCGAGGTGGCGGCGATCCTGCCCAACGGGCCGGACCACGTGTTCGAGGCGATCGGCCTGCGCGAGACGATCGAGTGGGCGATCTCGCTGCTCTCGCCCGGCGGCACGGCCACGCTGGTGGGGATGACGCCGGAGGGGACGAAGGTCTCGTTCGATCCGCTGCCGTTCACCTCGGCCGGGCGGTCGATCCTGGGGTGCACGTACGGCTCGTGCGTGCCCGACCGCGACTTCCCGCGGCTGGCGGAGCTGGTGATGCAGGGCAAGCTGCCGGTGGCCCGGCTGATCGCGGAGCGAATCGGCCTGGAGGACGTCAACCGGGCGTTCGACCAGATGCGCGCCGGCGACGGCGCCCGGCGCGTGCTGATCCACTAGAAGCCGCCTTCGCACCGCGTCACAGCTTCGTGCCGGCCTGAGCCGGTCCTGTCACGAACCCTCGTCGCACCTCGATGCGGTGTTTGACTCCAATAATCTCGGCGGCGGCGGAGATTTGGCTCAACCATCCACGTCGCTACAGGCGTTACGAGTAACGAGGTGTGCCGGTCCGGCGCCGAAATGCCACGGTCGCCGGGTCGGTGTTTGACACCCCGCGCGGCCTAGCGCGTCTGCAGCCACTCGCCGGCGGTGAGGTGGTGCCCCGCCACCGGCTCGCCCGCCAGCTCCGCGCGCAGCTCGCGCACGGCACCGTGCCGTTCCGCCACCACGTCGTGGTTGTGGATCGTCTCGAAGTTGACCTGGCGGGCCAGGACGAAGCAGCCGTCCGACAGATCGTCGTAGTGGTCGAGCGTGCCGGCCACCATCAGCCGCACCGAATCCTCCACGAACCGCGGATGCAGGTGCGCCTGCTCGACGACGTGCAACTCGTCCGGCCGCTTCAGCAGCTCGAAGATGGGCGCGCTCATCGACCGCTCGGCGATCCCGATCAGGTCACGCGCGTCCACCTCGCGGGTGGTGCCCAGCATCAGCGTGGCCTCGGCCCGCTGGTTGTGCGTCGCCGCGGGAAGCAGCTCGAAGATCTCGCGCGTCTGGCCCTCGTCGTAGCCGGCGTCGCGCAGCCGGACAGCCGCGTGCTCACGCACCAGGCCCTGCGCGCACGGGCACGCGTTCAGCCCGCGCACCTCGACGCCCACCATCCGCCGCGAGTGGTTCGTGTTGGAGAGCGCATGGCCGATCAGCGTGTAGATCTCCTGCGTCGGCAGGTCGGTCACCGGCGTGCGCCGGGTCACCGGGAACTTGGCGCGGATCATGACCTCGCTCCGCAGCGCCTGCTGGCGCTCCACGATCTGCGACGCGATCCGCTCGGCCAGATCCTCCACGTGCAGCGACTCGCCGATCACGACCTGGTCGATCGCCTCCGACACCGTCTCCGGGAAGCGCGACATGTGCACGCCCTTCTGCTTCGGATCGAGGTCGACGTAGGCGTCGATGTCGGCGTAGTAGAGGAGCTCGCTGCCGGCGTGCGTGATCCGGATCACCTTGTGCACGCCCGTCACCCCGGCGCGCGTCAGCGCCAGGTGCACCTCGGGCGACGCCGCCTGCAGGTCGTTCGCGAAGATCTCGGTTTCGGTCTGGCTCATGGACGCCATGGTAGTCCTCTCAATCTCGCAGCAGCCGCGATAGCCGCCGGTCGGCAAGCACCCGTCCATCGGTCTGGCATGTCGGGCAGTAGTAGATGGTGTGTTCGTCAAACGAGACCTGTCGGATTTCATTCCCGCACACCGGGCACTGCCTGCCCAGCCGGTCGTGCACCCGGTAGTCGTGCCCGGCCTTCGCAGCCAGCCCTTTCTGGGACAGGGGAACCAGCCGCTCCGTGGCCTCGCTCAGCTGCCCCACGATCGCCGCGTGCAGCCGCTCCAGCTGCTCCGGGGTGAGCGACGCGCCGTTCGCGTAGGGCGACAGCCGCGCCGCGTGCAGGATCTCGTTCGCGTAGGCACGTCCGATCCCGGCGATCGCCCGCTGGTCGCGCAGAAACGCGTGCAGCCGGTGCGGGTGCTGCTCCAGCGCGGCCTTCAGCGCGGCCGTGTCGAACGCCGGATCGAGCGGCTCCGGGCCGAGGTGCGCCAGCTGCTCGGCGGCCGCCTCCGGCGTCAGCAGCCACGCCCCCGCCCGCCGCTTGCGGCCGCCCTCGGTCATGGCCAGCTCGGTGTCGTCCTCGAACCGCACCGCCAGCACCGACGACTTGGGATGCCCCTGCCCCACCGCCAGCCGCCCGGCCGACATCAGGTGAATCATCAGCACCGGCCCCGCATCCTCGGTCTCGAACAGCAGCCGCTTGGCCCGCCGCCGCACATCCGAGAATCGCCGGCCGACCAGCGTCGCCGGCGGCGGATCCACCGTCTTCAGCGTCGCGAAGTGCGCGACCGGCACCTCGGCCACCGGCTCTGCGCACAGCCGATCGCGCTGGGCGCGGACGAAGGCTTCCAGTTCGGGCAGCTCGGGCATCCCCTGTACGGTAGGCGCTGATGACGGTCACCGTGGTGCGAGGAGAGCTGGAGGAGAGCCGCCACAGCGTGCACGTGGCCGTCGTCGACCGCGACGGCCGGCTCGTTGCCTGGCACGGCGACCCCCACCGTCTGACCACGATGCGCTCCGGCGCGAAGCCGTTCCAGGCGCAGCCGCTGGTCGCGTCGGGCGCCGTCGAGGCGCTGGGCCTGGACTCGGAGACGCTGGCCGTCTGCTGCGCGTCGCACGAGGGCCGCGACGAGCACGTCGCCGCCGTGCGCCGCGGCCTCGAGGCCTGTGGCCTCGGCCCGGAGGCGCTGCGCAACTCGAAGGGCACCCCCGAGCAGCGTCTGCGCCACAACTGCTCCGGGAACCACCTCGCCTTCCTGGCGCTGTCGGTCCACCAGGGCTGGGACATCCCCAGCTACCGCGACCCCGCGCATCCGTCCCAGCAGGCTGCGCTCGCGGAGGTGGCCCGCGCCTCGGAGGTCTCCGCCACGGAGATCGCCACGTGCACCGACGGATGCGGGGTCGTCTGCTTCGCCCTGCCGCTCGCCACCATCGCCTCCATGTACGCGCGGCTGCCGGAGCTGCTGCCGCGCCAGCGCGCGGCCATGCGCAGCCACCCGGGGATGATCGCCGGCCCCGGCGACTTCGATACCGAGCTGCCGCAGGCCGTCCCCGGGGCCGTCGCCAAGGGCGGCGCCGAGGGCCTCGGCTGCGTGTCGCTGGGCGAGCAGGGCCTGGGCGTGGCGGTCAGAGTCGAGGACGGCGACTACCGCGCCGTCGACCCGACGCTGATGGCCGTGCTGGGCCAGGTGCTCGGCTGGTCGCAGCCGCCGCCGTCACTTGCCAGGTTCCGGCGGCCCGAGCTTCGCAACTCGCCCGGCGACGTTGTCGGATTCCTGCGCGCGGACGTGCCGCTGACCCGGGCGTAACACTTGTGACGATGGTGAACACAAGGTGACATTTTGGTTTTCGGAATGGAATTCCGGGGTTATACTCCGCCCGTCTGCGTTCCCACTGCCACCTCTTCTGTGGCGGGGTCTTCTTCCATTCCGACGTCGTATACGAGGGCGCCCATGTTGACGGTCGACATCTCCTTGCCCGATATCGATGAGCTGAAGGCGCTCGTCACCGAAGGACAGGAAAAGGGGTACCTCACCTTTGACGAGGTAGCAGCGGCGCTGGAGGAGATCGAGCTCACCAAGGAGCAGCTCGAGGACTTCTACACCTACCTGCTCGACCACAACATCGAACTCCTGGACGGCGAGTCCAAGCAGCAGGCCCAGCAGGAACGGCTGATCCACGGCGAGAAGCCGCCCGAGCTCGACCTCACCGTCGAGCCCAGCCTCGACTCCCTGCGCCTGTACCTGCGCGAGATCGGCAAGGTGCCGCTGCTCACGGCCGACCAGGAGGTGAGCCTGGCGAAGCGCATCGAGCGCGGCGACATGCGCGCCAAGCAGCAGATGATCGAGGCCAACCTGCGCCTGGTCGTCTCGATCGCGAAGGGCTACCTGGGCCGCGGCCTCAGCTTCCTCGACCTGATCCAAGAGGGCAGCCTCGGCCTGATCCGCGCCGTCGAGAAGTTCGACTATCGCAAGGGCTACAAGTTCTCCACCTACGCCACCTGGTGGATCCGCCAGGCGGTCACGCGCGCCATCGCCGACAAGGCCCGCACCATCCGCATCCCGGTGCACATGGTCGAGAAGCTGAACCGCGTCGTGCACATCGAGCGCCAGCTGGTGCAGCGCCTGGGCCGCGAACCGCGCCCCGACGAGATCGCCCGCGAGCTTTCGATGACGGCCGACGAGGTGCGCGACATCCTGCGCATGGCGCAGCTGCCGGTCAGCCTCGAGAAGCCGATCGGCGAGGAAGAGGAGTCCGAGCTGGGCGATTTCGTCCAGGACGAGCAGGCGGTGTCGCCGTTCGACTCGGCCACGATGACGCTGCGCAAGGAGGACATCGAGCGCGC
>DASUHV010000267.1:0-13181 GCA_036273355.1 Gaiellales bacterium | reverse complement strand
TCGGCCGTCCACACCGGCCGGCCGTCGGTCATCAGCGACACCAGGATCAGGGCCTTCTCCTCGGTGGGATCGTCCAGCCACGACCGCGCTGCGGCCAGCCACGCACCCTGCGAGCGCAGGAACAGCGGCCTGCAGGCGACGGCGCCGTTGGGGCAGCGCGGTATGCCGCAGCGCTCGAGGCCGGCCACCACCTCGGCGGCCACACGCGCGAGCGGCTCCCGCACCGCCGGGTCATCGCCCTCGCCCTGCCAGGCGATCGCGCTGTCCTGGTCGGAGCTGGGGAAGGCCTCGCGCCGGGCCACGCTGCCGAGCGACAGCCAGGTGAACGGCGCCACGTCGGGGTGCCCGTCCACCACCAGTTCGATCATGCGGCGGGTGAGCGCGTCGTGGACGGTGGCGATCACCCGTGAGATGGAGGCGGCGGCGACCTTGGCGTCGTGTAGACCGATGATGGTGTCCGGAAGCGGCGCCACGGCGGCCGCAAGCTCCTCGACGGTGGTCGCCGCCGTGATCGCCCTGCGCAGAAGGAAGGGGGTGCGCGTCTCCACCGCCATCAGGTCGGTGTCGGAGATGACGCCGATCACGCGGCCGGACGCGTTGACGACCGGCAGGTGGCGGACGCCCCGGTCGAGCATGTCCAGCAGCGCGTCGGCGCCGGTGACGTCGTCGGCGATGGTGGTGGCCGGGGCGGTCATCACCTCCGACACGGGGGTGTCGGCCGGCACTCCAGCGGCTACCACGCGCTCGCGCAGGTCGCGGTCGGTGACGATGCCGAATCCTTCGCCGAGATCGACCAGCACGGCCGACGAGCTGGCCTCGACCATGCGGCGGGCGGCCTCCTGCACCGTCGCGGCGGGGGCGGCGATCACCGGGTCGCCGCGCAGCAGGCGGCTGACGGGGCGGCGGGCCGGGTCGACCACGGCGATCGCCAGCGGATCCAGCTCGCGCTGCAGCATCTCGTAGCGGCCCGCGAGCGAGCGGGCGGCGAACCGCAGGGCGGCCGGCCGCGCCAGCACCGGACGGATCGCCTCGGCCGGCAGGCGGTAGAGCAGCGAGTCCTCGGCGGCGCGAACCGCCAGCGCCGTCGGCCATTCCGACAGCAACGAGGCGTGCCCGAACATCTCACCTTCCGACAGCATGTCCACGACCCGGTCGCCGTCGAGCAGCTCGACGGCGCCGCGCCGCACCACCCAGGCCACGCCGGGCGTGGTCACCGCCTGCTCGAGCACCATGGTTCCGGCCTCTGCGTACTCGATCTCACAGGCCGCGGCCACCTCGTCCAGCTCCTCCTCGCTGAGCGTGTCGAAGGGCGGGTTGTCGCGCAGGAATTCCGCGATCTCGTGCATATCCAGGACGATCCTAAGGTTCGGGAACCGTAAATGTTTTTCGCGGGTGATTGACGCGGCACGCACCGTTCGCTACCCCGAGCCTACGGAGTTCATCGTGTTGAAGGGGGTCTAACGATGATGAAGTCCCAGACAGTGTCGACGACCGTGGTGATCGCGCCGCCCGCCGGCATGCGAAAGTTGAGCGGCACGATGGCGGTTCGCCGCATCGTTCCGCGCTGAAAGCGGGGCGTGAGCTTGGGTCGCGCACGGGGGACGTGCTAGCGTCAACCCGTGCGCGACTCCAGATATCACGGCAGTTTCGACCATCCCGTCCGAGCATTCCTGATCGGCGTAACGCTGCTGGTGCTGCTGTTCGGAGGGTTCGTGGTCGGAATCGAGGCGGGTAAGAACCCGATCGAGCAGACGGGCGCGGCCGTCCGGGTCGTGACCCACAAGGGCCGCGTTCACACCGTCACGGTGGGCCTGCCGGTCGCGCGCACGGTCATCAACGGTCGCACCAGCGTGGTCACGCTGCCGGGATCGGTGCGCCGGCAGGTGGTCGTGATCCACCGCCACGGCAAGACCATCTACGCCTACGCCGCGATCGAGCCGGCGCCCGCCGGGGACACCGGCGTCACCAGCAGCGCTTCGACCGTGTACGTGCCGGCACCGGTGACGGTGACGACGCCGCCCGAGACGGTGACGGCGCCGCCGGAGACGGTGACGGTCACGGTGACCGAGCCGCCGCCCTCGTCGACCGACTCCTCCGGCACCGCCCAGACCGGCCCCTGACCCGCCCGCGGGCGCGTGCCGATTCTGCAACGACGTGTGTCGGAGTTGTGGCGGAGCCCGCACGCGGACCTGATCGGGCTCTGAGCCCTGCCCGGAGCGATTTCGCTCAACCAACCCAGATGCGTGTCACAACGGGCGTGACACGTGCTACGTCCATGTCACGGAGCGCTCACGCGGGCCGAGTGGGGCTCTGACCCCTCGCTACGGGCGGTAGGCCAGGAGCTCCGGGCCGTGGCGCTTGAGCCAGGCCTGCGCAACACGGCGCGACGGGTAGGCCTCGTCCACCAGCCGCCAGAAGCGACGCGAATGGTTCATCTGGCGGAGGTGGCACAGCTCGTGGACGACCACGTAGTCGGCGACCCAGGACGGCGCCATCACCAGCCGCCACGAGAACGAGAGCGTGCCGCGGGTCGAACATGAGCCCCAGCGCGATTGCGGGTCGCCGACCCGGATCCGCGACCAGCCGCTGACCTCGAGCCGGGCCGCCTCGCGCTCGACCGTCTCGGTCAGCATCCCCCGCGCCTGCCGCCGGTACCAGGCGCCCAGGTCGCCCGCCGGAGCCGGCCGCGGCTCCCCGTCCAGCCAGGCGACCCCCTCGCGCTGCAGGCCCAGCGACGGCTCAGGCTCAGCCGCGCGCCGCCGCTCGATCCACTCCCGGTGCTCGGCCACGAAGCCGTCGATCCAGGCAGCCGAGGTGCCCGGCGGCACCACCACCTCGACCGGCCGGTGCGGCGCCACCACGATCCGCGCCCGGCGCACGCGGCTGGACTCGCGGATCAGGAGAGGCGGCGTCATCGCTCGAGACTACCCATAGACTCGGCCGATGCGACGGCTGCTGATCCTGCTCTACGCGCTGATCTTCGTGGACGAGGTGGTGCTGGTGTCCCTGGTGCCGCTGCTGCCGTCCTACCGCGACGCCTTCTCCCTGTCCGGGTTCGAATCGGGAGTCGCCCTTTCCGCGGCGAGCCTCGCGATCGTCGCCGGTGCCATCCCCGGCGGAGTCGCCGGCGACCGGCTCGGCCACCGCCGCGTCACGCTCGCGGCCGGCCTGCTGCTGACCGCCTCATGCCTGGGCCAGGGCCTCGCCGTTGGCCTCTGGACGCTGGTCGCCGCCCGGCTCGCCTTCGGCGTCGCCTCCGCCGTGATCTGGTCGGCCGGCCTGTCGTGGCTGTCCGACTCCGCCGGCGAGGATCGGCCCGGCGCCGTCGGCGCCGTGATCGCCGTGGCGGGCCTGGGCGGGATGGTCGGCCCGGTCTTCGCCGGCGTCCTGGCCGACCGTGTCAGCCGCGGTGCGCCGTTCCTGATCCTGGCCGCCGTCGCGCTGGGGCTGGTCGTCGCGCTCGCCTTCGCCGACCACGGCAGCGAGGGCCGCCACGAGCAGCAGCTGCGGCTGAGCGCTGCTCTCGACCTGGCCCGCCGCAACCCGCTGATCGCGGGTGCCGTGACGCTGATGCTGCTGGGCGGCTTCTCGGACGGCGTCGTGTTCCTGGTCGCCCCCGCCCAGCTCAGCGACGCCGGCCGCTCGACCGCCACCATCGGGCTGATCCTCTCGATCGGCTCGGCCGTGTTCATCGGCTGCAGCGCGCTGGCCGCGCGCACCGGCAGGTGGACGGTGACCCTGGTCGCGGGCGCCATCTGCACCGCCCTCTCGGCCCTGGTGCTGCTGCCGGTGCTCGGCACCAGCACGTCCGCGGTTGTGGCCGGCATGCTGATCCTGCGCGCCGCACCGCTCGGCTTCATGTACGCGGTTGCGCTGCCGCTGGGCGTCCGCGGCGCGCGCAACGCCGGGATCGGCGTCGGCGCAGTCAACGGCATGACCGCCTTCGCCTGGGGCGCCGCCAGCTTCGGCGGCGCGATCGTCGCCGGCGCCGGCCTCGACCGGCCCGGCCCGAGCGCCGTCTACGGCTTCCTGACGGCCTGCTGCCTCGCGGCCACGGCCTACCTGCTGGCGCTGCGCCGCCGCTGGGCGGTCGCGAAAGCGCCCGGTCGCGGTGCGGATTACCGCACCTGAGGACACCTGCTCTCCGCATGTCGCAGAGTGCGCCCTTCGGTCAGGCTGCGGGCAGTCAATCCAATCCGAAGGGATTCTCAGTCATGTCATCCAGTCCTCCACGCAAGAACCTGGCCGCCCGGATGGGCGGCTGGAGTGCCAAGCACCGTTGGACGGCCTTGGGACTCTGGATCGTGTTCGTCATCGCCGCGGTTGCGATCGGAATCGCAGTCGGGCAGGTCAACGTCTCGAACGCCCGCCTCGGCGACGGCGAGTCGGGGCACATCAACCGCGTCATCGACGACGCCAACTTCACATCTCACGCGCACGAGATGGTGCTCGTGCAGTCACAGAACCTGACCGCCAAGGACGCCGCGTTCCGCTCGGGCGTCACCAGCGTGATCGCCAAGGTCGGCAGCTACGACGAGGTGATCAAGGTCGAGAACCCCTACTCGAGGGCCTATCCCGGCCAGATCACCAAGGACGGGCACTCGGCGCTGGTGCGGTTCCAGATCGCGGGCGACAGCGAGACCGCCCCTGATCGCATCCAGCCGGTGATGGACGGTGTCGCATCGCTGCGCGCCGCCAACCCGGATCTCTCCATCCGCGAGTTCGGCGAGGCATCGGCCACGCACGTCCTCAACGACAAGATCAACGCCGACTTCGCGAACGCCCGCAACGTCTCCCTGCCGCTGACCATGATCATCCTGTTGATCGCGTTCGGCGCGCTGGTCGCGGCCGGTATCCCGGTGCTGCTGGCGTTTTCGGCGGTGCTGGCCACGTTCGGCCTGAACTCGATCGTCAGCCACGTGATCCCCACGGTCGACGTTGCCCAGGAGGTCATCCTGATGATCGGCATGGCGGTCGGCGTCGACTACTCGCTGTTCTACCTGCAGCGGGAGCGGCGCGAGCGACTGGCCACCAAGCCGGCCGACACGGCCGCGATCGCTGCGGCCAAGCAGGCGCGGCGGGCCGCCAAGCGCTCCGGCGACGCCGAGGCTGTCGTCTCGGCCAAGCAGGCGGTGCGCGAGGCAAAGCGGCAGTCCATGCAGAATCGCCGCAGCGCGCTCGAGATGGCAGCGTCCACCTCGGGTCAGGCGGTGCTGATCTCCGGCTTCACGGTCATGATCGCGATGGCGGGCATGCTGATCTCCGGCGATGCCACGTTCGTCGCGCTGGGGGTTGCCTCCATGCTGGTCGTGGCCGCGGCCATGGTCGGCTCGCTGACCGGCCTGCCGGCCATCCTGTCGCTGCTGGGCGACCGCGTCGAGCGTGGGCGCGTGGTGTCCTGGTTCACCTACCCCGTCCGCAAGGCCGCGGGTACGGGCAACCGCGTCTCCGCCCGCTCCGCATCCGGCCAGGGCCGGATCTGGGCGACCATCCTCGACCGCGTGCTGCGTCGCCCGGTCGTGGCCGTGATCGTTGCCGGCGGCCTGCTGGTCGCGCTGGCGCTCCCGGCTCTGACCATCAAGACCGAGACGCCGACGTTCAAGTTCCTTCCCCCCAACCTGGAGGTTGTGAAGACCTACAACGCAGTCCAGAAGGCCTTCCCCGGCAAGGGTGATCCGGCCACCGTCGCGTTCAAGACCGGCGACGTCAACTCTCCTGAGGCGCGGCAGGCGATCGCCGACTTCAAGAAGGCGGCCGTCGCCACCGGGCAGGTCAGCCTGCCGATCGACGTCACCACCAACCCGGCCGGCACCGTGGCCGTGATGACGGTGCCGATCCAGGGCGACGGCGCCAACGCCGCCTCCCAGCAGGCCGTCCGCACGCTACGCGACCGGGTGATCCCGGCCACGATCGAGCGCGACCTGCCCGGCGCCGACGTCGGCGTCACCGGTGACACGGCCTCGTCGATGGACTTCAACAGCCTGATGAAGGTGCGCACGCCGATCGTGTTCGCGTTCGTGCTGGGGCTGGCGTTCCTGCTGATGCTGGTGACGTTCCGCTCGATCGTTATCCCGATCAAGGCGATCCTGCTGAACCTGCTGTCGGTGGGCGCCGCCTACGGGGTGCTGGTGCTGATCTTCCAGCACGGCATCGGCCAGTCGCTGCTCGGGTTCCACTCGACCGGCACCATCGCCAACTGGCTGCCGCTGTTCCTGTTCGTGATCCTGTTCGGGCTCTCGATGGACTACCACGTGTTCATCCTGAGCCGGGTCAAGGAGCTCGTGGACAACGGCATGGCGACCGAGGATGCAGTCACCGAGGGGATCAAGGACACGGCCGGCACGGTCACCAGCGCGGCGATCGTGATGGTCGGGGTGTTCGGCCTGTTCGCCACCCTGTCGGTGCTCGACGTCAAGCAGCTGGGCGTCGGCGCGGCGGCGGCGGTGCTGATCGACGCCACCGTGATCCGGGGCGTGCTGCTGCCCGCCACCATGAAGCTGCTGGGCGATTGGAACTGGTACCTCCCCAGCTGGCTGGAGTGGCTGCCGACGCTGACCTCGCACGGCTCGGTCGCGCCGGACAGCGGCACGCGCAGCCCGATCGACGGCACGCCGGCCACCGCATAGCGTCCGCCGGTGCAGAGGCCCGGTCGCTCCTTCGGGGGCGGCCGGGCCTTGTGCGCGTGAACCCCGGGGGGATAACCGCACCAATCCTTCTGGCAAACCGTATCGATCGGGGATGCCGCTGGTGACACGCTGCAGGCATGATCCTCGCAGCACCAACCCAGCGCCCGATCAGCTCGATCGTCAACCGGATCGGTGCCTGGCTGCCCCGTGGATGGGGCGACCTGGCCCGCCAGCTGGCCATCTTCGCGCTGTTCGACCTGCTCTACGAGACGACGCGCACGCTGGCCGTCGGTGACCGCGCGATCGCGCTTCGCCACGCCAACGACATCGTCTCGGCCGAGCGCTCGCTGGGGATCTTCCACGAGCTGGACGTCCAGCACTTCGCGGCCACGTCGCCGCACTTCGTGCAGGCGGTCGCCAACTGGACGTACTTCAACTGCCAGTTCACGATCAGCTTCGGGTTCCTGTTCTGGGTCTACCTGCGGCGCAACCACGCGTTCCCGATGGTGCGCAACGTGTTCATCGTCGCCAACGCGATCGGCCTGGCCTGCTACACGCTCTACCCGGCGGCCCCGCCGCGGATGCTGGGCTCGCTCGGCTTCGTGGACACGCTCAACGAGACGGCCGTCAATCACAACTCCGGCCTGATCGCCTCGCTGTCCAATCCGTACGCGGCGATGCCGAGCCTGCACACCGCCTACGCCCTGATCGTCGGCACCTCGGCCGTCATGCTCGTCCGCACGCGCGTGCTGCGCGTGCTGTGGGCGTTCTACCCGGCGCTGGTCGTGTTCTCAATCGTCGCCACCGCCAACCACTTCTTCCTCGACGCGGCCGGCGGCGCCGGCGTGGCGATGCTCGCCGCGCTTGCCGTCTACGCGGCCCACACACGCAGCCGGCGACTTGCGGCTGCGCTGGTGGCGGCGCCGGTCGCGTCGTTCCTGGTCTACCGCTTCGCCGGCCGCGCCGGCCAGGCCGCCGACACGCTGGCGGCCGTGGCCCTGGGCACGCTGGCGCTGGCGATGGCTGCCAACCTGGTGTCGGTGTGGCTGAAGGCCGCCGTCTGGCGCCGCACCCTGGACGCCGTCGACGACGCCCCCCGGCTGACGACGCGCGACCTGCTGCCCAGTGTCTTCATCGGCTTCCTGTTCAACACGGTGCTCGTCGCCCGGCTGGGCGAGCTGGTGCGCGTCGCGGTGCTGACCCGCCGCATCCGCCGCACCGGATCGCAGCTGCCTGTGACCGCGGTCGCCGGCACGCTTGTCGCCGAGCAGATCGTGCTCGGCGCGGCGCTGGTGCTGATCGGCGCAGGCCTGGCGCTGACGATCGTCGACCTGCCCGGATGGGCCGACTCGACGCTGATGGTTCTCGGCGCCCTGACCGGTGGCGCCGTGATCGCCGGGATCCTCGCCAGGCGCACACAGCCGACCCTTCCCTCTCGGCTCACGCGCCTGGCGGGCCCGGCACGAGAGCTGCGCCGCAGCCTGCGGATCATGCGCGATCCCCGGCGCCTGGCCGTGGCGCTGGCTCTGGGTGTCGGCTCGTGGGCGGCGCAGATCGCCGGCATCTACTGGACGCTCGACGCGTTCGGCCTGCCCCATACGATCACCTCGGCCTCGGCCGTGTTCATGGTCTCCACGCTGGTCGGCGTGGTGCCGCTGATGCCCGGGAACGTGGGCGTCTTCCAGCTGGCGGTGGCGGGTGTGCTGGCCTCGTCGTTCGGGATCTCGGCCGCATCCGGCGCCGCGTTTGCGATCGGCCTGCAGGCTACGGAGGTCCTGCTCGGTGCCGGAATCGGGGCGCTGTTCCTGCTGGCCGAGGGCGCCTCCTTCACCGAGCTGCGCCGGGGTGCTCCGGCTGCAGCGACCGTCACGCCGTGCGAGGCGGACGACCGGCAGCTGGCCTACGCTGCCTAGATGGTTCGAGCATTCGGCTGGGGTGTGGCGGCTGTCGTCAGCGCGGTGATCCTGACGGTCGCCGGCTGCGCCGCCGCGGGCGGGGCAATCAGTACGACGTCCTCGTCATCGCCACTGCCGTCTGCCGCGGGCACCAGGCCGCCCCCGACCACCACCACGATCACCGACCCGGTGCCGACCACCACGACGCCGCCGCCGGCACCGCCCAGGCCGACGGCGCCGAAGCCGGCCATCACCCCGGACCGCATCAGGTACGGCGCCAAGCGACGCGCCGAGATGGCCGGCTACGCGTACCGCCACTACGGCGTGCGCAGCTTCCGGCTGCACCCGAAGCTGATCGTCCTGCACTTCACCGACAGCGGGCCGGGCTCGTACCCCGGCGTGCACGCGCTGTTCAACGCCAACGCACCCAACGGCGGCGAGCTGCCCGGCGTCTGCGCGCACTACGTGGTCGACCAGGACGGCACCATCTACCAGCAGGTGCCGCTCGACATCATGTGCCGGCATGCGATCGGCGTCAACGACCACGCGATCGGCATCGAGATGATCCAGCAGCAGGGCATCTCGTCGCACTGGGCCGACCAGCAGATCCTGCATCGCCGCCCCCAGATCCGGAGCGTGCTGGCGCTGGTGCGCTGGCTGCAGGGCCGCTTCCACATCGCCCAGAAGAACGTCATCGGCCACTCGATGGCCAACGACTCGCCCTTCTTCCACGACCGCGAGGGCTGGCGGAACGACCACACCGACTGGCAGGCGCAGGACGTGCGCGAGCTGAGGCGGCGCCTGTAGCCTGAGCGGCGTGATCCTCGCAATCGACCAGGGCACCACCGGCACGACCTGCCTCGTCGTCGATGACGGGCGGGTGCGCGGTCGCGGATCACGTCCGATCGAGCAGCGCTACCCCCGGCCGGGCTGGGTCGAGCACGACCCCGAGCAGCTGTGGAGCAGCGTCACCGAGTCGGCCGCGGATGCGGTGGCGGCGGCCGGCGTGTCCGCCGCCGACATGCGCGCGATCGGCATCACCAACCAGCGCGAGACCACCGTCCTGTGGGACCGGTCGACCGGCCGTGCGGTGGCTGACGCGATCGTGTGGCAGGACCGCCGCACGGCCGCCGCCTGCGCGGATCTGCCGGCCGGCCTGATCCGCGAGCTGACCGGCCTCGTCCCCGACCCCTACTTCTCGGCCACCAAGCTGGCCTGGCTGCTCGAGCACGCGGTCGATTCGCCCGACGGCCTGGCGTTCGGCACCGTGGACAGCTGGCTGATCTGGAAGCTGACCGGCGGCGAGGTGCACGCCACCGACCCCACCAACGCGTCGCGCACCATGCTCTGCTCGCTGCGGATGCTTGGCTGGGACGACCGCCTGCTCGACCTGTTCGGCGTGCCGGCCGACCTGCTGCCGGAGATCCGGCCGTCCAGCGGCATGTTCGGCGAGGCCCGGCTGCTGGGAGCGCGGCTGCCGGTGATGGGCGTGGCCGGCGACCAGCAGGCGGCGCTGTTCGGCCAGGCCGGCCTCGAGCCCGGGCAGGCCAAGGTCACGTACGGCACCGGCAGCTTCCTGCTGGTGAACGACGGCGAGCGGCGCGACCCGCCGCCGCACGGCCTGGTGCGGACGGCCGCCGCGCAACCCGGGGTGACGGCGCTCGAGGGCTCCGTGTTCGTGTCGGGCGCGGCCATCCAGTGGCTGCGGGACGGGCTCGGGATCCTGGCCGACGCCGGCGACAGCGGCCGGCTGGCCGCCTCGCTGGACGGAAACGACGGCGTCTACTTCGTGCCCGCCCTGGCCGGGCTGGGGTCGCCCTGGTGGGACGCCGATGCGCGGGGGCTGATCACGGGCCTCACCCGCGGCAGCACCCGCGCCCACCTGGCGCGGGCGGCGCTCGAGGCGATCGCCTACCAGGTGCGGGACGTGGTGGAGGCGATCCCGGGTGGGGTGACTGCACTGCGCGCCGACGGCGGGGCGGCCGCCAACGGCTGGCTGATGCAGTTCCAGGCCGACCTGCTGGGCCTGGCCGTCGAGGTGGCCGTGGAGCGGGAGATGACGGCGCTGGGTGCCGCCGCGCTGGCGTCCGGGAGGCCCCCGGCGGCCTCGCCGGGCGCCGTCTACGAGCCGCGCATGTCGCGCGACCAGGCCGACGCGCTGCACCACGACTGGTTGGTCGCGGTGCAGCGCGCGAGGAGCGCCACTCTCGCTAGCTGAGATCGATTGCCGGCTCGCCGGCGGGAACTGGCTGCTCGGACTTGACGTCCTTGGGGATGAACAACAGCGTCGCCACCAACCCGATCAGCGCCAGCCCGGCGCCGACCAGGAAGGCCACGTGAAAGCCGTCCACGAGCGCGTTGGGGATCAACGCCAGGTTGTTCCCGTGGTCGCCCAGATACGAGTCGTACCGGGTGAACGTGATCGTCGACAGCACCGCGACGCCCAGCGCGCCGCCGACCTGCTGCGAGGTGTTGATCAGGCCGGAGGCGATGCCGGCTTCGTCGTGGGTGACGCCGATCAGCGAGGCGATCTGGACGGGCACGAACGAGAAGCCGAGCCCGATCCCGGCCAGGATGAAGCCTGGCGCCAGGTCGGTCGCGTAGGAGCCGTGCACCGACACCTGCGAGAACCAGACCAGGCCCGCCACCAGCAGCACCATGCCGGTGATCAGCACCGACCGCACGCCGATCCTGGTCACCAGCGCCTGCGAGGCGCCGGCGGCGACGATGATCACCGAGGCCACCAGCAGGTAGGCCACGCCCGCCTTCAGGGCGGAGTAGCCGAGCACCTGCTGCATGTACAGCGACAGCAGGAAGAACATCGAGAAGATCGCCGCTCCCAGCAGCAATCCGACGATGTTGGCGCCGGTCAGCGACTTCAGGCGGAAGATCGAGAACGGCAGGATCGGAGCCTTTGCGCGCAGCTCGACGGCGATGAAGCCGGCCAGCAGCACGGCGGCGCCTGCCAGCGATCCGAGCACCCTGCTCGACGTCCAGCTGTACGTGTCGGTCGTGACCAGCCCATAGACCAGTAGCGTCAGCCCGGCGGTGACCAGAATGGCGCCCGCGATGTCGAGGCTGCGGCTGCCCAGCTCGACACGGCTCTCGTGCAGCACACGCTGACCGGCCAGGATCACGATCAGGCCGATCGGCACGTTCAGGAAGAAGATCCACTCCCAGCCGACCTGGTCGGTGAGGATGCCGCCCAGCAGCACGCCCACGGCGCCGCCCGTGCCGGCGATGGCGCCCCAGATGGCGAGTGCCTTGTTACGCTCCTCGCCCTCGGCGAAGGTGGTCGTGAGGATGGCCAGCGCGGCCGGTGAGATCACCGCGGCGCCCAGGCCCTGGATGGCGCGGAACACGATCAGCTGCGTGTCCGACTGGGAAAGGCCGCAGGCCAGCGACGCGGCCGAGAACAGCACCAGGCCGCCTATGAACAGCCGTTTTCTGCCGAGCAGGTCGGCGACGCGGCTGCCCAGCATCAGGAAGCCGCCGAAGGTCAGGGTGTAGGCGCTGACGACCCACTGCAGGTTGGCGTCGGAGAAGTCGAGCGCGTTCTTGATGGTGGGAAGCGCGACGTTGACGATCGCCACGTCGAGCACCACCATAAACTGGACTGCGCACAGCAGGACCAGTGCGAGCCATTTGCGATCACTGTCAGGACTCATCAAACCATCTCCAAACTCGGAGTCGTGTTAGGATAGGATACAATACAGTGGTGTATCAAAACCTTCGGGCCATGTCAAACTTCGAGTGACGGATGCGATGTCTGATCTGACAACTACTGAACAGCGACGCCCCCCTGGGCGGCCGCGCAACGAGGAGGCGGACCGCGAGATCATTGCCGCCACCCTGCGGCTGCTGCCCTTGCAGGGCTACGACCGGCTCTCGGTGGAGGCGGTGGCAGCCGAGGCAGACGTCACCCGCGCCACCATCTACCGGCGCTATCCCAGCAAGGCGGAGCTCGTGTGCGCCGCGCTGAACGCCTACCCGGACGACGCGAGCGTGGGTGACCTCGCCGACGTGCGGGCCTACCTGGTGACGCTGATGACGATCTTCCGGACGGGGATCCAGGCGTGCGACGGGGTCGCCATCTGCAGCTCGCTCTACCTGAACCGTGAGCAGCACCCGGAGATGCTGGAGGAGTTCCGCCGCGCGGTGGTGGAGCCGCGCATGGAGCGGATGCGCTCGGTGCTCGAGGCGGCCGCGGCCGCCGGGCACGTGCGCGAGGGCATCGACGTCGAGATGGTCGTCACGATGCTGTTCGGCGCGGGCATCCAGCGCGTGCTGACGGGCGGCACGCTCGACGACGCCTGGCCCGAGCGGGTGGTGGCGGCGGCGTGGCCGCTGCTCGACCCCGCCGGCTGTTAGATGATTGATTCCACGAGCTGCGTGGCTCTGGAGCTGGTCCGAGCCGCCCCAGACGCCACGATCGCCCTTGAACAGGCTTCATCCAGCCTGCCCTGCGGTCGATCCCGTCGTCTGAAACAACTCGTCCTGCGCCCATAGCCACGGATCCCGTGGAGTCAACCATCTGGCGGCGGCGCACCGCTGTTGCGCCGCGGCATATGCAGCGCATAGGCTTGGCGGCCACGTGAGCGAGTCGATCCGTATCCTCATCGCGGAGGACAACGCCCTACTGCGAGGCGTCCTCCGCGAC